>NZ_LJWX01000003.1 GCF_001431705.1 Ferrovum sp. JA12
GTCATGCCACGACCGTACAAGGACAAAAATCTTGTCGTCAAAGTCTGTCCAGCCGGGTTTGATGTTTCGGGGATCAGTTGCGGCTCAAAGCTGCTTTGCCGGTCGCGCGGAATTTCGATAGGCAATTCGCCAAACTCACCTTTGAGCGTCTTGCGGCTGGTGCCATTACGGGCGTTGCCAGCGGTATTGGCGATGGGCTCATGCTTGTCATGCCCAAGGTGGGCTGCCATCTCGGCTTGCAGCGCACGTTCCACGACAGCCTTGGTGAGCTGTTTAAGCAAGCCATGCTCGCCCAGTATATCTTCGGGTTTCTGGTAGCCGGCCAGCAGTTGGTCAATCAAATCAGGCGAGGGGGATTTCTTTGTTACGGTCATGTTCACTTCCTTTTCAAAGTTAGGCAGATTTTCCTGCCAAATGACCGTTTACACAAAATTTCTTACACCCTCAAACCGTCGGTGCATTATCGCCCCAAATAGTCCTCCATTCCTTTTCAGCCTGACATGCCTCACGAAACACCGAGGTCCCAATTTCTAATATGATACGACTGGATTCTGCTATCGGAATAAACATTGACGGAGGAATATCTTCTCCTAAGAGACTCCAACGTAACAGTAATTCTGCACTGACAATTCGACCAGATTCAGACTCTACAATAGGCTGAAAGCGAACAGACAACTCATTTCTCTCTATTGCTAATCTAAGACCATTAATAATTTCAAGGCGTTTTTGTGCAAGTTTTTGTAAGTTATTATTAAAAAACACCCAACTGTCTCTTCCTTTTTCTTTCACAGAGTACATGGCTGTATCAGCTTGGCGTAATAGTTCGTCTGCGTTCTGCGTAGTAGAGTTGCTAATAGCTATCCCTATACTTGCACTAAGAAACAATACCCGTCCATCTACCTCAATTGGCTTTCTCAGTACGATGTTAATTCGTTCAGCGAGTGCTGATAGAGCTGAGGGTTGATCCACTTGTTCAAAGAGGATAATAAATTCATCACCCGATAATCGAGCGACTGTATCACTGGGTCTAACTTGTTCAACTAATCTATTGGAAATTATTTTGAGTACATCATTTCCAGTTTCGAATCCGTGTAAATCATTAATTGGCTTAAATCCGTCAAGATCAATATAGAATACAGCTACCAAACTTTCATTTCTCAGTGAATACTTTAATGCGTTTGTTAATCTTTCTTGGATAAATATTCGATTAGGTAGTCCCGTAAGTGGGTCATGCATAGCACGATAAATTAACTCTTGTTCGATTTTTTTTCTTTCTTCAATATCACGTAGAGAACATGCAAAATAGTCATAGAGTTCATTTTTAATATGGCTTACATTGATTTCTACGTCACGTTTTTCATTATCTTTTGTTCTAATTTTTATTGTTAATCTCTTAGCTGTCTTACTTAAGATGGAATCTAGTAAAGAATTATGATAAGTTGATTCAATAACGGTACTTTGTATTTCTTCAAGAATAATGTCTTCTAATGACTTTCCAATTAATTCTGTGACCGAATAACCTAATAATTTCTCCACTTGTTGGTTTACCATTTTAATAATCATTTCTGAATTACAAATGATTATTGCCTCAGGTGTGGTGTCGAATATAGCGTTAAGCCGAGATTCACTTTCCTTAAGTTCAGCTTCTATCTTTTTATGGCTTGTAATATCCCTCGCTATCTTGGATGCCCCTACAATTTTTCCTTGGTCATCAAAAATAGGTGATATGGTTGCGGATACGTTAATGTAACGACCGTCTTTTCTTCTTCTAACTGTCTCAAAATGTGAGACCCTCTCACCTGATGAGATTTTTGCTAAGACCTTTTGCTCTTCGTATTGACGTTCCTTGGGAGCTAAAACCACCGTTGAACAACCCATAATTTCTTTTGCTTGGTACCCAAACATTTTTTCAGCGCCAGGATTCCAACTAGTTATTATTCCATCTAATGTCATAGAAATAATAGCGTCGTCAGATGAGGTAATAATTGCTTCAAAAAAGCCCAAACCATAGTTTTTATTATTAGAAATAGCTGAAAACAATAGATCCCTCACTGTAGAAATAGTTTTTCATAACTATTATAACATGCACAGTTCATCGTTATTTATAAAGGAATTATCTTTACCGCTTGGATCTATAAGTAATTACTTATTAATTCGACATTCAACGTTCGCATAACAATAATTAAAACTCCTTATTTTTACTAATAAGAGCCGTGATCTACCCACCGAATGACTGCCCTACCGGTATTCTTTAACGTATTGATTAGGAATACGACTATAGCTATGGACATGGCTAAATGAGGATTTATTAAATGAGTAGCTCCAGCGACGTTGATATTGGACCGCTGAGTAACAGCTTGAAATAGTTAAATAGACCAACGAACCAGGGCGTTCCCTCTCTTTAGTAGCCTGTAAGGTTAGCCTTCCCCACCCAACTCGTTCAATGGTGTAAATTATTTATAAGGATCATTGGCGAGTAGAGGAGCGAATGATGCAGTGGTGCCAGCTAGAAAAGATTCAGGAAGCAATGAAGAGATAAAACAACTAAAAAGAGCTTTAGAGAGAAAGGGGCCTCCACCAAACAAGGGGTGCTCTTTAATCGTGTTTATCTAAACTAACCTCATGATTTTGCGATGAGAAATGAGATTAAAGTGCTCAAGAACTATCTTATCCTAAATTGACCAGGTTTTCTACAGTAAAAGTCAGGGGTTATCAACCTCTATGGAAGTGAAGTGCAATCGCTTGGCCCGTTGTAGCCATAGCCACAGTAAACAGGTACGTCCAACAGATTCCTATTCCTATACACGAAACAGTTCATCATGAACTATTGGGCCTCAGGCGCACTGTGTTAAGGTTACTCGCCCATAAGTTGTACCGCCCAATAAAAAGGCTAAAAGAGATCTGTTCTTAGACAGGTATCCAGCTATTGCAGCCATTTATCCATTCCAACAACCACTTCATACGTTATTGATGAAAAGAGCTTTAACGCAACGGGCATGTGGTGATGTGATTCCTGTATTCCTAACTATGTTAACTGAGTTAAAACAAAGTGCCTTTAAACCAGTGGCTGCTTTAGGTAAAACACTCAGCTCCTGGAAAGAGGAGAGTGCCAGAATGTGGCGGTTAAGTAAATCTAATGGCATTACAGAAGGATGCCACCGTAAGATGAAACTGATTCAGAGAAGAGCTGATGGATTCAAAAACTTTGAGAATGTCAGAGTGCGTGTTAAGGGGCTCTGTGGATGATTAAAAGTGCCCCCTTAAATGGGAAAGAGCCGCAAAACGGGCAAATGGTGTGTAGTAAAAGGAAAAGCGGGCTATTGCCCGCTAATCTTTGCTGTGTGGTGGGTCGGGCGAGATTCGAACTCGCGACCAACGGATTAAAAGTCCGCTGCTCTACCGGCTGAGCTACCGACCCCTTAAATTAATCAAAAATTTTAACTTATGAAAGGGCTTTTAGTCAAACTAATTGTTACTTTTTGTTAGCGCAAAGTAGTAATGTCCGGTTTCTCCCAAATAGAAATGTCCGCTGGTAGTTAAACTCACGCTGTTAGAAACAGTGGCGGATATTTTGAAGATGGACAAACTCATGAGTCAAAAAGAAGTGAAGCGAGCCCAGATGCTGGATCTGTTGACAGAGGGCAAAATCGACCAACAGGAAGCCGCGCGGCGACTGGGTATCACTACCCGCCAGGTGCGCCGCCTGACCCGGCGTTATCAGGCAGCGGGGCTGTCCGGACTGATCAGCAGGAAGCGCGGCAAGGCATCGAATCGGCGGCTGGACGATGCCATCTGCACGATGGCCATTGATCTCATTGGCGCGCATTACAGCGACTTCGGGCCGACGCTGGCCTGCGAGAAGCTGGCCGAACTGCATGAGGTAAATCTGTCTGTCGAGACCACGCGCCAGCTAATGATCAAGGCGGGCCACTGGCACCCCAGGAAAGGCGGCTCCATATGCGCACACCCGATGCGCGAGCGTCGCGCCCGCTTCGGCGAGATGATCCAGATCGACGGCAGCCCCCACGACTGGTTTGAAGACCGCGGCGAATATTGCACTCTGCTGGTATTCATCGACGATGCTACCGGACGGCTGACGCAACTGCGCTTTGCACCGAGCGAAACCACGCTGGACTATATGCAGGTGTTGCACGATCATATTCTGGCGCACGGCGTACCTGCGGCGTTGTACTCTGACCGCCACAGCATCTTCCGCATCAACGCCAAGGAGTCCGATCCGGAGGCCGAAACACAATTCTCGCGTGCGGCGCGCGAGCTGGGAATCGCATGCATCCACGCGCACAGCCCGCAGGCCAAAGGACGCGTGGAACGCGCCAATCAGACCTTGCAGGACAGGCTGGTCAAGGAAATGCGACTGGCCGGCATCAACAACATGGACGAGGCCAATGCGTGGTTGCCGGGCTATATCGAGGACTTCAACAGGCGCTTTGCGGTCGCGCCCAAAGACCCGTCTGACGCGCACCTGGCCTATGCCGGAACACCCGCCAGCCTGATGCGCACCCTGTCGGTTCAAGTAACGAAAACGCTCTCAAAAAACCTGTCTTGCCAGCATGAAAACCAGTTGCTGCAGGTCGAAACGACGGGCACGGGTCTGGGACTACGGGGCGCGAAAGTGACGGTGCATCGGCACTTTGACGGCACGTGTGAACTGCTTTGGAGAAAACGCGAATTGACATACAGCGTGATGGACAAACCGGAACGACAGTCGGCGGTGGCCGATGGCAAATCGGTCAATGCACGAGTCGACAAGGCACTGACTCGGCGCAACACCGGACACAAGCCTGCAGCCAATCACCCCTGGAGAAAAATGCCCGTCGGCAAATCCGCCCACGACGGGCAGCGCGCAACACCGTAGCGCAAGGGAAACAGCAAAAGCGGACATTTCTACTTTGCAGGAAAGCGGACATTTCTATTTAGCGTTGACAACTAATTGTTACTTTTTTTGATGTTTTTTGAGCTTTGCTGTAGCTTCACTATCTGGAAATTTGCTTTCCAATTGGTGCTCAATAGCTTTCGCTTTACTGCTTTCCCCTAAGGCTTTATAGGCTCGTGAAAGATTCAACATGGCATCCGGAACTTTATTTGATTTAGGATAATCCTTAATAACACGCTTATTAACAATCACTGCCTCTTTATATTCCTTAAGTACTAAATCATTCAAACCAATCCAAAACAATGCATTAGGAATTTTTTCATCATCAGGGTTGGCAAGAATAAAGGCTTTCAAAAGCTTCACTGACTGTTCGTATTTACCTGAATTAAACGCATTTAATCCGCTATCATAACTTGGTCCATGATGCACAGGCGCTTCTTTGATTTTGCTATTATCTTGAACAGATTTATCCGTGTTGTCGGCAGTCACTTGTTCATTGCTATTTTGTTTAGATTGTTTTTCAGTTTTATCGCTTGCCACCACTTGTTCAGCAGGTTGTTCTTTTTTATCGCTAGAACTCGCTTTGCTATCCAAGATAGCTCCATCAGGCTTATTCTTCAGTGCACCCATTGAAGCTTGTGGATTCCCTCCCTCTAACACTTTGAGGCGAGAATCTAAATCTAGGTAGAGCTCTTGGTTACGTTTAGTCATCTGATCTAAACGATTATTTAATTCGTCAATTTTGCCTTTAATATCAGCCAAGCTTTGCGTCATGTTATCAAATTGACTCACCATATCAGGTAAGTTTTGATTAGCAGCCTCTAGTCGCTCCACACGCTCTAGTAAATCTTGAACTTGTTTATTGAGATTACTTTGTACGGCTTTTAAATCCGCTAACTGTTGGTCATCAGAAAAAATGCCAGCAGAAGCCTGATTAAAGGTAAGGGTAAAAAAAACAATAGCCCCGAAAACTTTCAGGGCTACTGTTTTACAGTTAGTTGTTTTCAACTAATTACTCACCACGATAAACGATGTCGGTACGACGGTTTTCTGCCCAAGCAGCTTTGTTATGACCTGGATTGTGTGGTTTTTCTTTACCAAATGAAATGGTATCGATTTGATCAGCATTGACACCTTTTGCCATCATTAATTTTTTAACGCTATCAGCACGACGTTGACCTAAAGCCAAGTTGTACTCACGGCTACCACGCTCGTCACAATTACCTTGTAAAGTGACATGAGCAGCTTTGTGACTAGATAAGAAACCTGCGTGAGCGGTAACGATTGGAGCATACTGATCTTTCACGGCAAATTTATCGAAATCATAATAAACGCTACGTTGGCCCAATGCACCGCCTACACCTTTAGCAGGGAACATTTCATTTGCCATGGGTGCTGCTGCTGCAGGAGCCTCAGTCTTAGTACCGGTATCCGCAGTTGGGGCTGGGGTTGGGGTTGAGCTGCAAGCAGCTAAGGCACCAGTCATTATTAGAGCTAACATTAGTTTTTTCATAATTTTCCTCGGGTTGTGATGTTTGTTAAAGTAAACTAAATTCTTAAAAAAAGCATTATAAATCAAAATTTCCTTAATTGTAACGCATATTCACGGATTTGGTTTACTCAAATGGTCCCCATACGGGTTCATACACATCCCCTTTAGTTGCAGCAAGAGATTGTCGACTGCGTCCATCGCTACTGACTATAGCTAATTCCCCACGCTCGTGAATTCTTGTGGCGTACAAAATATACTGACCATTGGGTGCAAAAGTTGGAGATTCATCTAAATCTGTATCCGTCATGATTTGGCTAGTATTACTTGCTAAATCCATTTGCATCACATGAAAGGATCCCTGATCGCGTTCAATATAAACTAGCTTTCGTCCATCAGGACTGAGTCTTGGCGAGACACAGTATGTGCTGCCATAGGTCAAACGAGTTGCCTCGCCACCATTCACAGAGATACGGTAGATCTGTGCGTTACCCCCTCTGTCGGAGGTAAAATAAATGGATTGCCCGTCCGGCGAAAAGGTAGGTTCTGTATCAATACTTTCACTATAAGTTAAGCGTTTTGGATAACCTCGACCATCGGAAGGAATTAAGTACATTTGCGCAATCCCTTCTTTTGATAACACTACCGCTAAATACCTGCCATCTGGGGACCAGGCTGGAGCACTGTTGTTACCACGGTATTTTGCGACAATTACACGCTTTCCCGTGGCTAGGGTTTGCACCACCACCATGGGACGACCTAATTCAAAAGTAACATAGGCAATTTTTTTGGCATCCGGCGACCAACGCGGTGAAATAATCGGCGCTTTAGCGCTCAAAATAGTCACTTCGTTATAGCCATCACTGTCTGCAATTTTTAATGCTCTTGTCTGCCCCTGCTGTTCAATATAAGCAATTTTAGTGCTAAAAATTCCACGAATACCTGTTACATCCTCATAGATGACATCAGCAATATGATGAGCTAAGGCACGGTACTGGCTAGGTGTGCCAGTAAAGGACAACGCCTTTCGTGAAACTTGACCGTTCACATCCCACAGCCTAAAAGAAACTTGGAACTGCCCATTGCTAACTGATGTAACACTACCATCCACTAAATACTGGGCATTACGTGACTTCCAATCAGCCCAAGCAATATTAGGGGAATCAGGGGGGATAGGTTTGACTTCCGTTGCATCCAGTACCGAAAAAATTCCAGAGCGTTTCAAATCGGCACGCACCACATCGGTGACACTTTTACCAAAGGCTGATTCATCCACAAAGTTTAATACTGCAATCGGGTATTGCTGAGCTCCCTCCGTTGTAATATCAAGGGCCAACTCAGCATGAACCTGGGTCACAGCGAAGGTGAGGAATAATAGTAAAAAACGAATTATTTTATTTTTCATGGGTAAAGTTAAGTTCCATATCTCTGAATTGTCGACGCAATTTTATATCATCTGGTAAAGGCAAGGGTTGTGAACGATCAATTCCCTCTAATACTGCTTGATCATAAGCGGTATTGCCACTACTTTGTGTAATCACTTTATTTAATACAGTGCCGTCAGGCAAAACTGTAATTTTAATAATGGTAGTACTTCCTTTAGGCACTGACAAAGGCACTTTAGTATGATGTTTAATTTTAGCAATAATCGCTAACTTAAAAGCGTCAAGCTGCACCTCTTGCTCAGCAGCCTGCTTTGCTGCTGCCTCCGCCGCTTTCTTTTCCTGGAGGGCTTTCACTTTAGCTGCCGCAGCCTTGGCTTTTTGATGACGAATATCATCAAGGAGTTCCTGACGAGCCTCTTCCTGCTCTTGTTTGAGCAACTCCTTCATCTGTTTTTCTCGTGCTATTTTCTTAGCTTTAGCTTCCTTAGCTTTTTCTTCCTTAGCTTTTGCTTCCTTAGCTTTTGCTTCCTCAGCTTGTTTCCTTTTCTTTAAAGCAATGTCAGCGTTCTGCTCTTTCACATCCACCTGATGAGTAGACTGCGGCTTAGAAGGTTCCACCGGAGGCAAGGGTTTAACAGGCGGCGGCAAAGGCTTGGGCGGTTCAGGCTTGGGCGGTTCAGGCTTGGGCGGTTCAGGCTTGGGATGGGGCTGTGGCGGCTCAGGTTGAGGTGCTAAAGTAGGATGCGGACTACTCGGCGCCTCGGGTTTTGGGATATCCGTCCATAACTCTGCCTGAAAGGTACTACTTACTGAACGATGCCATGAAACACCAAAAATCAAGAAAAGTATGAAAAACCCATGCACCACTAAAGCCAAAATAATTGCTTTGGTGTTATCTTGTCGGCGAGGGGAGCGTGAAACAGAGCGACGCATTAAATGGCCTTGGGCGTTGCTAACAATCCAATGTGCTGCACCTGTGCTTGCTTTAAAATATCCATAATTTTTAACACTTCTTGATAACGAATGTTTTTATCAGCAGCAATGACTACAGGACGATTTGCATTACTATGTTGTAAACTTACGATTTTTGTTGCCAAGTCTCCGCGTGCTATATTCACTTCTCCAGAGTTGTCATAAATAATACTGACATCCCCATTTAAATGTAAATTCACCTGTATGGGGGATGCAGGGGTCGCCATGCTCTGTCCCACACTGGGTAAATCAATTTGTCCAGGACTAATCATGGGTGCTGTGACCATAAAAATAATCAGTAATACCAGCATCACATCAATATAAGGAACCACGTTGATTTGATTCATCAAGCGGCGAGGTTTACGCAACATAGCCTATTTCCCTTGCTGAATTTGACGTTGCAAAATATTTGAAAACTCTTCCATGAAGCTCTCAAAACGAATCGCTAATCGATCCACTTCATGGGCATAACGATTATAGGCAATCACCGCGGGAATGGCCGCAAACAAACCCATGGCGGTAGTAACAAGGGCCTCAGAAATACCTGGAGCCACATTAGCAAGAGTAGCCTGCCCCACATTAGACAAACCTCGAAAAGCATTCATGATGCCCCACACTGTGCCAAACAGACCCACATAAGGACTCACTGATCCCACTGAAGCCAAAAAGGCTAAGCCATATTCCAAAGTATCCATTTCTCTTTGAAAAGTCGCTTTCATGGCGCGCCCAACGCTGCTGGTAACCATGGCAGGATCTGCATAGCCTGCTTTAACGTGACGCATAAACTCTCTAAAGCCTGCTTCAAATATCTTGTCTAAAGAGCCACTATAGCGGTCAGCAGAGACCCTCTGGTAGAGAGCGTTCAAATCCTTGGCGGCCCAAAACTCTTCCTCAAATAAAGTAGTTTCTTGTTTGGCGCGTTTTAATAAAAACATTTTCCTAAAAATGGATGTCCAGGAAAAGAGTGAGGCTATCAATAGTAACCCCATCACCACTTGTACCAACACGCTAGCATTGGTGACCAGCGACATTAAAGATATATCTGTTGTTACATTCACCATATCACTCCTAAAGCTTGTTTCATTGAATTTGGCACATTAATGGATTTGAAGGTTTCTGTCGAGACACTCACCACACGAATTAATGCTCTTGATAACTCTTGCTCTTGTCGCCACACCCGCTGATCAAAGGTTAACAGTCCTCGCTCAAGGGACAACAGTTGCGCGCTGACGGTTAATAAATCTCCAAGTAGCGCTGGGGCAAGATATTTGATTTCTATAGAGCGCACCACAAACAGCAGCTGATAACTCTCTTTTAATTGGTGCGGATCAAAGCCCCGCTCCCGCAACCATTCAGAGCGAGCACGTTCCATAAACCGCAAATAGTTAGCATGGTAGACCACCCCGCCAGCATCGGTGTCTTCATAGTAAACACGGCAGGCTAGAGAAGTTAATAGTGCCTCTTGATGTGCTGTGGTCATGGTGTTTTATCCCAATGTACTCCAAGGTGTTGGTAAGCTAATGCTGTGGCAACACGACCACGGGGAGTACGCTGTAAAAATCCTTTTTGAATCAAAAAGGGCTCTAAGACATCTTCAATGGTGTCCCTTGCCTCTCCTAGGGCCGCAGCAAGGTTATCCACTCCCACCGGACCGCCAGCAAATTTTTCAACGATTAAACTTAATAATTTTGCATCCATAACATCCAGCCCTTGGCTATCCACCTCGAGCAAAGTAAGCGCTTGTTGAGCCACTGACAAATTGACGAGGCCACCTGCTTTCACCTCAGCAAAATCACGTACACGCTTTAATAAACGATTAGCAATACGTGGTGTTCCTCGTGAGCGGCCCGCGAGCTCCTTAATACTGTTCTCATCAATATTCATCTGTAACAGGTCAGAGGAGCGAGAAACAATTTTTGCCAAATCCACGGTCTCATAAAACTCAAGACGGGCAACAATACCAAAACGATCCCGCAATGGATTGGTCAACATGCCAGCGCGGGTAGTGGCCCCAACCAAAGTAAACGGTGGTAGGTCTATTTTAACGGAACGGGCGGCGGGCCCTTCACCAATCATAATATCAATTTGATAGTCCTCCATGGCAGGATAGAGTATTTCCTCCACCACAGGGCTTAAACGATGTATTTCATCAATGAAGAGCACATCACCAGACTCCAAATTAGTAAGTATTGCCGCCAAATCTCCCGCACGCTCTAATACGGGGCCAGAGGTTTGACGTAATTGTACGCCCATTTCATGGGCAATGATGTGCGCGAGGGTGGTCTTACCCAAGCCTGGCGGACCAAAAAGTAAGGTATGGTCTAAGGCTTCACCCCGCCCTTTTGCGGCCTCAATAAAAATAGCTAGCTGTTCACGTACCTTATGTTGACCGATATAATCATTTAATTGTTTAGGGCGCAGCGCTCGATCGAGCACTTCCTCATCACGGGAGTGACTGTTAGCATCAAGAAGTCGTTCTGTTTCGATCACTTACCACCTCCACCGCGCATTAGAGACTTGAGTGCTGCGCGAATACCCTCTTCCACTGACACTGATTCGGGTAATAACTCAGTGGCTTTGTTAGCCTCTCGTTCTTGATAACCTAAGGATAACAGCGCTTCAATCACTTCCTCTTTAACAGAGGGAGTCAAACTTACCAAGGGGTCAGACAATGCAGCAAATTGACTAACGCTTTGTTTTAGCTCTAGCATTAATCTCTCCGCTGTTTTCTTTCCCACTCCAGGGATTTGCGTTAACCGAACAGCGTCTTGGGTCATGATAGTGCGCTGCAATTCCTCCACCGACAAGCCTGACAATACGCTTAAAGCCAGCTTAGGCCCTACTCCAGAAATTTTTAATAATTGTCTAAACCATTGACGCTCAAGATCCGTATAGAAACCGTAGAGTAATTGAGCGTCCTCTCGCACCACATGGTGAATAAGAAGAGTCACAATTTGATTGATAGACGGCAATTGATAGAGGGTACTCATTGGTACTTCAACCTCATAGCCCACTCCCATCACATCCACCAACAGGCGTGGCGGCTTAACCACTAACAAAGTCCCCTGCAGTCGTCCGATCATAGGCTCACCAATCGACCATGTCGCATCTTCAACCCTTTTAAGCGGGGGGGCAATAGGGGATTACCTTGCTCGTTAGCATGGCGTATGGCGCAAGCAAGGGCATCAGCGGGATCCGTTGCGGGAGGGGTTGGCAGCTGTAACAGTCGCATTACCATATTTTGAATTTGTGCCTTTTGGGCATGGCCATAGCCCACTACCCCTTGTTTAATTTGTAACGCTGTATATTCTGCAACAGGTAACTGTTTATGAACCGCCGCCGCAATAGCAACGCCACGGGCCTGCCCCAACAATAACGTTGATTTCGGATTAATGTTGACAAAGACATTTTCAATTGCCACCTGTTCAGGCTGATACCTGTCAATCACCTCACAAACCCCCTCGAAAATCATCTTAAGCCTTGCTGGCAAAGTATCTGTGACTGTTTTTATGGAGCCGCTCGCCACATAGGTGAGCGCTGACCGATGATGGTCAATCACCCCATACCCTGTCACTCTCAAACCAGGATCAAGTCCTAAAATACGAATAGAGGCTCTCCTAATAATGAATTAATCAATGATCATGGCAGTGGTATACACCGCTTGAACATCATCAAGATTTTCTAACGCATCCAACAATTTTTGCATTGTTATCGCCTCATCACCCGATAATTCCGTGTCCGTTGAGGGCTTCATAGACACCTCAGCAAACTCAGCCACTAACCCTGCTTTCTCAAGAACTTCCTTAATATGAGAAAACTCATAGGGTGGGGTCACCACTTCAAAGCTACCATCATCATGACTCAACACATCAAGGGCACCGGTTTCAAGGGCCACTTCCATCAAGCGATCCTCACTGGTACCCGGAGCGTACATCAATTGTCCGCAATGCGTAAATAAAAAAGCCACTGATCCGTCAGTACCCAAATTTCCACCATACTTCGTGAATGCGTGCCGCACATCAGCCACAGTTCGCACGCGGTTATCGGTTAAACAATCCACCATCACTGCGGCCCCATTGATGCCATAGCCCTCATACCGCACTTCTTCGTAATTAACGCCCTCAAGATCCCCAGAACCGCGCTTAATGGCACGCTCAATGGTGTCCTTTGGCATATTCTGATCGTAGGCCTTATCCACGGCGAGGCGAAGTCGTGGGTTAATACTCACATCGCCACCCCCCAGGCGGGCAGCCACCGTAATCTCTTTAATTAACCGAGTAAAAACCTTGCCCCGCTTCGCATCGGCTGCTGCTTTTTTATGCTTAATATTGGCCCATTTTGAGTGTCCTGCCACAATTGCCACCCTCTGAAAATAAAAAAACCTATTTTATCATGGATGTCCTCAAGAACACGTCGTTAAACACTGTTGAACAGCCCGATGTGATACCATGCCACAATCCTATTTTATTCATGACAATCAATGATGAGTGGCGAGAGACGCAATCAAATCCTACAAGCCCTAGCAAGTATTTTAGAGCAACCCCTGCTTGCTAAAACCACCACCGCTTATTTGGCTGAAAAACTTAACCTGTCTGAGGCGGCGCTGTATCGTCATTTTGCAAGTAAAGCGCAGATGTTTGAGGGGTTAATAGAATTTATTGAAGAGACCCTTTTTACACGCATGAATCGCATCATCGAAGAGCAGCCCCACCCGCTCAATCAAATTGAATCCATCATGACTTTATTACTCGCCTTTGCCGATAAGAATCCCGGTATGACCCGAGTGTTAATTGGTGATGCTCTGGTGCACGAGAATGATCGACTGCAGTTACGCGTCAATCAAGTTCATGACCGAGTTGAGGCTACGCTGCGCCAAGCCATACGCCTACGACTTGCTGAGCATCCTGCCACTCAAACAACGCAGCCTTCTGTTAGCGCTAATTTACTGATGTGTATTGTTATTGGACGTTGGCATCAGTTCGCCAAAACTGGGTTTAAACGTCGCCCTCTTGATGGTTGGGAGGAGCAGTGGCGTCAAATTAACCTTCTTCTTTAACAGTTAAAAACGTCATCTCATCACCCACAAAAAACCCTGCCAAAGCAGGGTTTTTTATAAGAAGCATTGGTGGGGTTTACTTGGCCACCTGCCTCTCACGCATTTCCTCTAGCTGCTTACAATCTATACATAAACTGGCTGTAGGACGAGCTTGCAAACGGTTTAAACCAATTTCTACGCCACAACTGCCACAATAACCATAATCCCCAGCTTCGATTTTAGCGATAGTTTCATCAATTTTCTTGATTAACTTGCGCTCACGATCACGGTTACGAAGCTCTAAAGCCATGTCAGACTCTTGACTCGCACGGTCGTTGGGGTCAGCAAATACCGTGGCTTCATCTTGCATAGTATGAACAGTTCGGTCGATATCCTGACTTAACTCTGATTTCCAATCTTCAAGCAAAGCCTGGAAATGCTCAAGTTGTTTTTTGTTCATATAGCTTTCGCCCTTTTTAGGGACGTAGGGCTTAAATTGTTTTAATGTCTCTGCCATAACCTTGAACTCGTTTTTCGTTAATGGAGCTTAATTTAATTTTTTAAAAAACCAGTTTAATACCGCTCAATTACAGCCGTATTATACCCCTTCCTCAACCGGTGCTGCGGGAGCCACGGGAGGCTCAACTAACGCTTTCATACTTAAGCGTAAACGTCCCTTCTCGTCGGCCTCAAGAACTTTCACTTTCACCTGCTGCCCTTCTTTCAAGTAGTCTCCCACAGCATTGACTCGTTCATGAGCAATTTGTGAGATATGCAGTAAGCCATCGCGCCCTGGGAGAACACTCACTATGGCACCAAAATCCAATAATTTAAGGACTGTGCCATCATACACATGACCCACTTCCACTTCAGCGGTAAGCTCTTGAATGCGTTTCTTTGCTAACTCTCCAGCATCACCGCTAACGCAAGCAATACTGACGGTTCCATCATCTTGAATTTCAATGGTGGTTCCCGTCTCTTCCGTTAAAGCGCGAATCACAGCACCACCTTTACCAATGACGTCACGAATTTTTTCTGGATTAATCTTCATGGTAATAATGCGTGGCGCAAAGCTCGATAATTCTTCACGCACATGAGGTACCGCTTGTTTCATAATACCTAAAATGTGAATACGTGCTTCTTTGGCCTGCGCCAGAGCCACTTGCATAATTTCTTTAGTGATACCAGTGATCTTAATGTCCATCTGCAAAGCAGTGACACCACTATCTGTTCCAGCCACTTTAAAGTCCATATCGCCCAGATGGTCTTCATCGCCTAAAATATCTGTTAATACAGCAAAACGGTTACCCTCTTTAATTAATCCCATAGCAACTCCTGCGGTATGGGATTTAACAGGTACCCCTGCGTCTAATAAGGCCAGCGATCCGCCACAGACAGAGGCCATGGAACTGGAGCCGTTGGACTCAGTGATTTCTGACACCACACGAATGGTATAGGAGAAGTCCTCTGGTTTAGGTAATGTTGCGACCAAGGCGCGCTTAGCAAGACGGCCATGACCAATCTCACGGCGCTTAGGAGTACCCACCCGGCCTGTTTCCCCTGTTGAGTAAGGGGGGAAATTATAATGCAACATGAAACGCTCTTTATATTCCCCTTGGACGGCATCAATCACCTGCTCATCTCTGGCTGTACCTAAAGTAGCAATCACTAAAGCTTGGGTTTCACCGCGGGTAAATAGCGCTGAACCATGAGTTCGTGGCAACACACCCACGCGCACAGTGATGGGGCGCACTGTTCTGGTATCGCGCCCATCAATACGTGGCTCCCCATCTAATATTTGTCCACGAACAATACGTGCCTCAAGGTCACCAAAGAGTGTTTTGATATGGTTTTCAGTGTCCGCATTGCCACTCTCTGGCAATAGTGTTGTTAAGGCTTTACTGCGCAATTCACTAATTGTTGTATTACGCTCTTGTTTAGCATGAATGCGATAAGCATTCTTTAAGTCCTCTTTGACCAAAGCCTCTAATTGGCTGATCAAAGCATCATTCTTAGCTGGTGGTTGCCAATCCCAATCATCTTGACCTGCTTCCTGGGCGAGCTCGTTAATTGCTTGGATAGCCACTTGCATTTGCTCATGACCAAATACTACGGCACCAAGCATCACCTCCTCAGACAATTCCATGGCTTCAGATTCCACCATCAATACGGCATCTTTCGTTCCCGCCACCACCAAATCCATCTGTGACTGGGGCAATTCACTCACTAGGGGATTCAACAGATATTGACCATTACTGTAACCCACACGGGCAGCACCAATGGGGCCATCAAAGGGAATCCCCGCTAGTGCAACAGCCGCTGAAGCACCAATCAAGGCTGGAATATCAGGATCAATTTCATTGTTACTGGACATCACCGTAGCAATGATTTGCACTTCGTTATAAAACCCTTCAGGAAACAGGGGACGCAAAGGACGATCGATCAGTCGAGAGGTCAGCGTTTCTTTTTCCGTTGGCCGACCTTCACGTTTAAAAAACCCGCCAGGAATTCTGCCGCCTGCATAAAAGCGTTCTTGATAATCCACGGTTAAGGGGAAAAAGTCTTGGCCAGGTTTGGCTGATTTTTGTGCGACGCAGGTGACCAATACCACGGTGTCATCCATGCTCACCATCACAGCGCCATCAGCTTGACGAGCGATTTCGCCAGTTTCAAGCGTGACTTGATGACGACCCCATTGGAATGTTTTTGTGACTTTATTCACAGGAAAATCCTCCTGAATGTGAAATTAAAATTAAAACGCGGTGTACCTGAGTGAGGCAACACCGCGTTTATGTATAGTCAGGGGCAAGTCCCCAATTACTTGCGAATACCTAAACGGCCGATCAACTGACGATAACCGTCAATGTTCTTGCGTTTGAAATAGTCCAGTAAGCTGCGACGTTGACTCACGAGTTTTAATAAACCACGACGAGAATGGTGGTCTTTAACGTGGGATTTAAAATGGTCTGTTAACTGATTAATGCGATTCGTTAACAAAGCGATTTGTACTTCAGGTGACCCAGTATCACCGGGGGCACGACGGTAATCCGCCATAATTTGTGCTTTTTCTGCGGCAGTGCTTGCCATGGATATCTCCAAACTGTATTAACTAATAAGAAAGCTTTGCATTATACGTCTAAAACCCACTTTTATGCAAACATAATGATACGAGGGCAATTATTGATAACCCACGCTGCCATCACGCCGTGGATCCGCTGCTCCCCAGTAATAATGATACTCCTCATCTAAGCCTACGGCTTGCACAGACCCTTGCGCATCTGGATTAACCGTTAGTTGATGGCCAAGCTGCTTAAGCTCGTTTTCAAGCGCTACCGGGAAGGACTGTTCAATTAAAGTGAAGCCAGCCCCATTCATTACCGCATAGCGTGGTTCGCTGATCACCTGCTGGGGAGTATTGTGCAAATCCAACAGCCCCTGCGTTACCTGCAGTAAGGTACTAATGATAGTCGGTCCGCCAGGAGAACCATAGGCGAGAATCCACCGTCCTTGGTGAAAGACCAATATAGGCGACATACTACTTCTTGGTCGCAATCCTGCCTTAACTTGGTTGGGCGAGGGCTTGCCATCCGCCAACAGAGGATTTGCGTCAAAATCTGTTAATTCATTATTTAATAAAAAACCATATTGGTTGACCCATAACCCACTGCCCCATAATTGCTCAACGGTACTCGTACAACTCACCACATTACCCTCTTTGTCTACAATAGAAAAATGAGTAGTGTTTGTCCCACTAGGCTTTGGCAAGGGAATCAGTTGATTAGGCAACTTGCCTAACAATAGGGCTTTACTGCGTTGATCGAGAAAGGAGGGAGTGAGTACCGCGTTAGGGTTTAAGGTCATTTGCTCCGGATCACCAAAAAAATTCTCTCGATCTTGAAAAGCCATGGATAAGGCCTGCAAGGAGAGGTGATCTCGATAAGCCCTATCTTGCCATGTCTTGTCATGGGTATAGGGGGACACAATACCCAAGGCTTCAAATAAACTACTGGCTCCCGATGAGGGCGGGGGCATCCCCACTAAATGATAACCCTGGTAATCAAACGCTAAAGCTTTTCTGATATACACGTGATAGTTAGCCAAGTCAGTCAAGCTCATACGACCCCATCCAGCCGGGCCCATTCTTGAACTCCGTTGAGCGGCCACAATGGCGTGGGCTATCTCCCCTCGGTAAAAGGAGGTCGCCCCTTCTTTAGCTAGAATCTCAAAGGTATGGGCAAGTTCAACCTGAACTAGGCGCTGACCCACCCTCAAGGGCGTGCCATCCTGATTAAAAAAAGGACTGTTTGACTCACGCAGAAGTTTGGCTCGATGATCTTTTAGCGCTCCCGCCAAATAGGGTGTCACGGCAAATCCTTGTTGCGCCAAACGCATGGCAGGTTGCAATACTTGGCCCAAAGTCATTCTGCCCCATTGGTTCAATAGTGCGTTAAACCCAGCCACCGTCCCCGGAACCCCAACGCTAATGCCACTAGAGGAATTTTCCTCAAACCGATGCCCCATGAACTGATCAGGGGTAGCGAGTTGCGGTGCCACCTCCCTTGCGTCCACTGCATAAACCTGATGGGTTTTAGCGATATACACTAAAATAAATGCCCCCCCACCCATACCCGAGGACTGGGGTTCCACCACATTAAGAGCAAATTGTACTGCCGCGGCGGCGTCAATAGCATTGCCGCCAGCTCGCAGGATCGACAGTCCAGCCTCCGTAGCAAGCGGATGCGAAGTGGCAACAACTCCCACCACAGGAGCCTCTTCAGCTGCCAGCGTTGGAAAAGTCAGTATTAGTAACAAATAGAAAAAAGTAAAAAAATTAAACTTAAACATATAGTTAGAAATATTTGAACGATGCATTCTTATGGTTTCGTTATAAATATTTACAATTTAATGGCCTTAAAATGAAGTTTTATAGATTCATCTCTGATATTGTTTTATTGCAGACAGTGAAATCAGAGCTACACCTTAAGGACAATTTGGTAACAGATTGTCCTTTTTTTATTTTTCAGTGGTACCCTGTTGTTGACGATGAGCTAACCATCCTTTTATTGATACCGCGTAACCGGATAAGGCATAAATCAGAAAAACTCCCCACAGTACCCGCGCTTGATCAATACTGACAATGACAAACCCCAACAGAATCAATAGTACCGCCCAAAAGGGAACGCTGCGTCGTAAGTTAAGATCCTTAAAGCTATAAAAACGCACATTAGAGACCATCGACAAACCAGCAAATACGGTTAACGCCCACACCAGCCAAGCAATTTTTCCACCTGGAATCTGATAACTGGCATCCATGACCCATACCATCCCAGCTAACAAGGCAGCGGCTGCAGGGCTGGGTAAACCCGTGAACCAATGTTTATCAGCAATGCCAAGTTGTGTATTAAATCTTGCTAGACGCAGCGCCGCTCCGGCACAGTAAACAAAAGCTGCAATCCACCCAAGCTTACCTAAGCCTCTTAGGGACCACTCATAGATAACCAGGGAAGGAGCTGCACCAAAGGACACCATATCCGATAGAGAATCATATTCTGCGCCAAAAGCGCTTTGCGTATGAGTTAAGCGCGCCACACGCCCATCTAAACCATCAAAAACCATGGCAATAAAGATAGCTTGAGCGGCCATTTCAAACTGGCCATTCATGCCTTGGACAATAGAAAAAAATCCAGCAAAAAGTGCGGCAGTGGTGAAGAGATTTGGCAGTAAATAGATGCCTCGGCGCTGCGCCGCACGCTCCTTCAAGGATAAGATTTTAAATGGTTGCGCTCTTTCTTGTTCATCCACCCTCACTCTCCCCATTCGGCCAGTAGTGTGCTACCAGCCCACACTCTATCACCAATGGCAACTTTAATCACGCTACCCAAAGGTAAATACAGGTCCACGCGAGAGCCAAAACGAATAAAGCCGTATCTCTCGCCAGGACTTAACTGTTGCCCCACCTTAACATAACAGAGAATTCTTCGTGCAATTAAACCTGCCACTTGGACACAGGATAAAAGCTGTTTATTGTCCGCACGAATAATCAAGGCATTGCGCTCGTTGGCCTCAGAGGCCTTATCCAAATCCGCATTGACAAAGGATCCTCTAAAATAACGAATGTCCTCCACCACTCCATGAACTGGGCTGCGATTTGAGTGCACATTAAACACATTCATGAATACGCTAATTTTAATGGCTTCACAATTCAAATAAGGATCGAGGCAAGGCATCACTGCCACAATGCGTCCATCTGCGGGAGAAACAATACCCGGTTGAGGTGGGAGCACGCGGGGCGGATCCCTAAAAAACTGTATCACAAACAGCAATACCACATAGAGGGGAAGCGCTACGAAGGCACTCAAGTACATCGTGCACAGCAACGAGACAAGGGCGACACCTACAATGTAGGGCCACCCTTCACGAGCAATAATGGGGTGAGGGTAAGGAGCTTTCAAGGATTAATTTTTCGTTTGATCGACTAACTTGTTTTTCTTAATCCACGGCATCATGTCACGCAATTTAGCTCCCACTACTTCAATAGTGGATTCTGCGCCCAAGCGACGCATTGCATGCATAGAGGCAGCGCCAGCTTTGTTTTCGAGAATAAACTCTTTGGCAAACTGACCCGTTTGGATCTCTTTTAATATTTTACGCATTTCCTGGCGTGTTTCCTCTGTGATCACACGAGGACCCCGGGTTAAATCACCATATTCTGCGGTGTTTGAGATGGAATAACGCATGTTAGCAATACCGCCTTCATACATTAAATCTACAATCAATTTCAATTCATGCAAGCACTCAAAATAAGCCATTTCTGGCGCGTAACCCGCTTCCACCAATGTATCAAAACCTGCCTGCACTAAGGCTGTTGCGCCACCGCACAACACGGCTTGCTCACCAAATAAATCCGTCTCAGTCTCTTCACGGAAAGAAGTTTCAATCACGCCGGCCCGTGCCCCGCCGTTAGCGGCTGCGTAGGATAGCGCTACGTCTCGAGCGCGTCCTGAAGCATCTTGATAAACCGCAATTAAACTGGGCACACCACCGCCTTGCGTGTAAGTGGAGCGCACAAGATGCCCTGGGCCTTTGGGGGCAATCATAATCACATCAATATCAGCACGGGGAGTGATCTGACCAAAATGAACATTGAAGCCATGAGCAAAAGCCAAGGCAGCACCTGCTTTAATGTTAGGAGCAATCTCATCTTGATAGACTTGTGGTTGGCTTTCATCGGGCAACAGAATCATGACCAAATCAGCGTCCTTCACTGCCTCCGCCACAGCTTTCACCTTCAGTCCAGCTGCTTCAGCTTTTTTCCAAGAGGCACCACCACTGCGAAGGGCCACTGTCACATCAACACCAGAATCTTTTAAGTTATTGGCGTGAGCATGTCCTTGAGAACCATATCCAACGATAGTGACTTTCTTACCTTTAATTAATGATAAGTCGGCATCTTTTTCATAAAACACATTCATTTTCACTTCTCCCAGTTAAACTTTTAATATCCATTCACCACGTCCAATACCGGAGGCACCGGTTCTAACGGTCTCAAGAATCATGGAGTTATCAATGGCCTCTAAAAATGCATCCAGCTTATCTCGTGGCCCAGTTAATTCAATGGTATAGGTTCGATCGGTCACATCGATAACCCTACCTCTGAAAATATCAGCAGTACGTTTAATTTCCTCGCGATCAGCGCCTTCAGCACGTACTTTTACCAGCATTAATTCACGCTCAATATAACGGCCTTCATTGAGATCAAACACCTTAATCACATCAATTAATTTATTGAGTTGCTTAGTAATTTGTTCGATTACATCATCAGAACCACTCGTCACTATGGTCATTCGTGAGAGAGTGGGATCCTCAGTAGGAGCCACACTTAGCGCTTCAATATTATAACCACGGGCTGAGAACAGACCAGCCACTCGAGAGAGGGCTCCAGACTCGTTTTCCAGTAACAAAGACAAAATATGACGCATTATTTACTATCCTAATAATTACAGATCTTCAGCACCAAGCAACATTTCTGTTAAACCGGCTCCAGCTTTTACCATTGGAAAAACATTTTCCGTTTGATCCGTCAGGAAGTCTAAAAAGACCACCCGATCCTTCAATGAAAACGCTTCTTTTAATGCCCCTTCAACATCTGCGGGATTTTCAATACGCATCCCCACATGACCATAACTCTCGGCCAATTTAACGAAATCAGGCAAAGCATCCATGTAAGACTCTGAATACCGATTGCCATGCAAGATTTCCTGCCATTGCCGAACCATGCCAAGGTAGCGATTGTTCAAGTTAACGATTTTTACTGGCAGGTGATATTGTTTGCACGTAGACAATTCCTGTATACACATTTGAATGCTGGCTTCTCCTGTTACGCAGGCCACCGTCATATCAGGAAAGGCCAACTGAGCCCCCATGGCTGCCGGCAACCCAAAACCCATGGTGCCAAGTCCGCCGGAATTCAACCAACGCCGAGGTTTATCAAATTTATAGTATTGAGCAGCCCACATTTGATGCTGGCCCACATCGGAGGTCACAATGGCATCGCCATGGGTTACTTCATAGAGTTGCTCTATTACGTATTGGGGTTTGATCACCTCAGTAGAGTTGGTATAGTTCAGGCACTGGCGTTCTCGCCATGTATTAATTTGCTGCCACCATTGTTTCAGTGCCAAGGCATCCACGGAAACAGTACTTTCTTCAACCAACTTAAGGATTTCATGTACCACATCAGCAATATTGCCAACAATAGGAACGTCAACCCTTACCCGTTTGGAAATACTAGAAGGGTCAATGTCGATATGAATAATTCGTCGTCCCTCAACAAAAAAATGTTGCGTATTACCAATCACGCGATCATCAAATCTGGCTCCCACAGCCAACAACACATCGCAGTGTTGCATAGCAAGGTTAGCTTCATAGGTACCATGCATACCAAGCATGCCCACAAATTGAGGGTCTGTGGCTGGGAAAGCGCCGAGTCCCATGAGAGTATTGGTGCAAGGAAAGCCAAGGTCCCTAACCAGCTTCGTCACCAAATGAGTAGCATCGCCTAAAATAGCGCCTCCCCCCACATAAATCATCGGACGTTTCGCTTCCATTAACATTTGTACGGCTTTCTTAATCTGTCCTGAATGCCCCTTAGTCACTGGATTATATGAGCGCATACTCACCGTTTTAGGATAAACAAACTCTGTCACATGTTGCGAGATATCCTTAGGGATATCCACTAACACGGGACCAGGGCGACCAGAGGTTGCCACATAAAAGGCTTTTTTCATGGTACTCGCTAAGTCGTCCACGTTTTTCACCAAGAAGTTATGTTTCACACAGGGGCGAGTAATCCCGACTGTATCCACCTCTTGAAAGGCATCCAAACCAATGGCCGGAGTAGGGACTTGTCCCGAGATAATAACCATTGGAATGGAATCCATATAAGCCGTAGCAATTCCCGTAATGGCATTGGTCACACCAGGACCGCTGGTGACCAACGCGACGCCAGGCTTGCCCGTGGCCCGCGCATAAGCGTCAGCGGCGTGAAGCGCCGCTTGCTCATGACGCACGAGAATATGCCTGAGTTTATCTTGATTAAATAAAGCGTCATAAATATGAAGCACAGCCCCGCCTGGATAGCCAAAAACAAAGGGAACCCCTTCTTCAACTAAACATTGAATTGCTATTTCTGCACCGGTTAATCTCATGATTCAACCATTTTCCGTCAAAGTGTTTATTGTAAGGTTAAGTAATACGAACAGATTACCTCTGCTGCGTACTGAAAACCTATCAGCGTATCCTTTTCATAGCTGAAGGTCAAGAGCTAACCTGCCATGTGTTAACCTGCCATGAATACGCCACAAGCCTTAGCCCCTGAGGTGCAAAGCATAAGATGAGGGAAAGATTGCGCATTAGGATAACCCTGATAGGTGTTTCATCCCCCCATCACCTGAACATAGCACCACTTTGCGTGGCTGACTCTCTTCACGCCGTTTTCATTATGATGTGGGGACACTCTCTTCTTGGTGCTAAAGAATGAGTCCACCACCCTGTGAAGCCCTATGGCTTTAGCCATAGAGACCTCGACTCTGTTACACTTGGCATTTTTAGGGAAGTTACTGCTCTGGCCACAGCACAGGAATTAGATATTTTTTTAGCAGAAGTGGAAAAACGCGCTTTCAAGCATGCGCTTTTCGCTGTTAAAGACGAGAGTAGCGCTTTGGATGTAGTCCAGGAGGCAATGGTTAAATTGGCTGAAAAATATAGCCATTTACCCGTAAAAGAGTTGCATCCCTTGTTTCATCGTATCTTACAAAACACGATTCGTGATTTCTACCGGCGACAAAAAATTCGTCATTGGTGGACCCCCTTGTTTAGTAGTTTTCAACAGAGCGATGATGACAGTTCCGACCAAGAATGGATTGAACAACTTCACCCGGAACAGGAGCAAGTATGTCGACCCGACAGCCTCCTAGAGCAAAAGCAACTCCTTGAAATCATTGATAAAGCTATAGAAAAATTACCGCCACGTCAACGCGAAGCATTTTTACTGCGTTATTGGGAAGGGTTAGATGTGCGAGAAACTGCGAAGGCTATGGGTTGCTCTGAGGGCAGTGTTAAAACACACAGTTCTAGAGCTCTTGCCAGCCTTACTGCGCTGCTTAGTCAAAAAGGAATCGCTCCATGAAAGATGATCAATTCATTCAACTACTCTGTCACAATTTAGACCAAAGTAGTCAAGCTATTGCCGTGACGACTCAGGAAAAACTACAAGCCATTCGCCATCAGGCGGTTAAGGCGAGTGGTCAACGCACGCTGTATCCAGGTTCCACTTTAGCTATCCCTCCTATAGTATGGCGTGAACAATTGGTCGCTATTATTGGCTCATTAGTCTTAATATCTGCCGTAGCAACCTATAGCGCATGGATCCATGAACAAAACGAAGAGGATCAGGGTTTTCTTGATGCCAAATTACTGTCAAGCGACATGCCTCTGCAAATTCTTGCCAACCCAGAGCTCAGTCAATGGTTAGAAAACTAATCCTATTGGTGTTGAGTTTGATCTTGGCACTGTTCACTGCCTTGATCCCTGCCCACGAGCCTAATATGCATTGGGATGGGTTAACCAAAGAACAACAAACGATACTGGCCCCTGCGCACAACAATTGGGAGCGTTTGTCACTGCAACGGCGTCAACG
Organism: Ferrovum sp. JA12; assembly: GCF_001431705.1. Taxonomy (NCBI): domain Bacteria; kingdom Pseudomonadati; phylum Pseudomonadota; class Betaproteobacteria; order Ferrovales; family Ferrovaceae; genus Ferrovum; species Ferrovum sp. JA12. Next base: position 24,973 of record NZ_LJWX01000003.1, read on the forward strand.
TCTATTAAATGCCGCCAAGCATTATAAAAAACTCAATACTCAGCAACAACAGCGCTTTCAAAAAAATATCGTCATCTGGTCAAGACTCCCTAAAGTGGTACAAGAAAGAGCCCGTAAAAATTATAAAAAATGGCATCACCTCCCTAAAGAGAAAAAAGAAGCCATTAAATCTCAGTGGAGTAAACAACATCCCGAGCCTGCCCCTGCAGACCCAGCTAAGCCTTAAGTAATGCCAGCTAAAGTTCTCTCACGTATGATTTGTTTGGTTTATGAAATACTGATTCTCATGGGGCTCGGCATTCTTGCCGGCTTACCTTTTGTCTATCTTACCGATTACCCCCATCACCCTGAACTTCGCTCATGGTATCGCGCTTATTTATTACTCATCATAGCCATTTACTTTATCTATCAATGGCAGCGAAGTGGACAAACGGTACCCATGAAAACTTGGCGTCTAAAAATTGTCGACCAGTACAGTAACGCCCCTCCCACCTATTTACAAAGCATCAGGCGCTTTTCGGCAGCTTGTTGTGGGTTTATAACAGGCATTAATTTTATTTGGTTGGTACTGGACAAACAACACCGTTGGCTCCATGACATCATTGGCGGCACTAGAACCATAGAGTTGCTCAAGACCCCGCCTTCTGATTCAACACAATAAAGGACAGGCGCGTGTTTAACGTGCGCGCAGCGAAGGGCTTACGCCGCGGGTCCTAGAATTGTAGTATTAGTTAAAGACGTCGTTCCTGCCAACGGTTTAGGCCATAGGCAAGCGCTAAAAAAAGGACACTTGGGGTAAGCGTACTAAAGAGTGGCCACCAATTATTGAGCTGCCCAAGATAGGCAAAAAAACGACTGAGCAAATAAAAAGTCAATCCCAAACCAATACCAATTAGCATGCGCGTCCCCACGGCACCTGAACGCGGTCTTGACAGGGAAAAAGGAATAGCCAGCATCATCATGACGAGAATCGAAAAAGGATAAATCAACTTACTATATTGTGCAATTTCAAAGCGACTGGTTTGTTGCTTATTCTCCTTTAAGTGCTTAATGTAACCAAATAAATTCCACAACGACATCTGCTCAGGCTCAACCAACAAGGTTGATAATACTGAAGGGGATAGAATAGAGTTCCATTCTTCTGCATCATCACGACTCACATTAACGCCTTCTTGCGTAAAAAAGGTATGCTGAACGGCAACCAAACGCCATTTATGCTCGCCCATAAAGGTTGCGCTTTGCGCCCGTGAAATTTCCTTCAAATGACGGCTGTCATCAAAACGATAAATACGAATATCGTGCAGAGAATTATCGGGCAACATTTCTCGTATATTAATAAAACTGCCATTGTCTTTTACCCAGATACCTGAGCGAAATTGAGTTGCCACAAAATTGTTTAAGGCTTTTAAACGCCACTGTTGGGCCGCCTCCTCAGTAGCCGGTACAATCAACTCACCCAGCACAAAGGCGAGCACAACAAAGTAGAGCCCTACTCGAATCATTGATCGGTTAAGTTGCGCCTTAGATAACCCCGAAGCACGCATCACGGTAATCTCTGAATGCTGAGCTAAGGTATTCAAGCCATATAAAGTACCAATCAAAGCCGCGATCGGAAAAAGCTCATAGCCATGGTTTGGCATCGCCAGCAATACATACACCACAATTTGTGTGATGAGATAGCTGCCCTTTCCTAAATCATTGAGTTCATGAATGAAATCAAAAAAGGAAAACAACGAGACCAGTGCCACAAACACCAGTGCTGTCCCTAATATGACCTCTCGGGCAAGATAACGATGTAATAACCTCACCCGAGCGTATCCTCCTTAGGTGCTTTCTTTAAGTTGTTGCAAAATTGCCGGGTTTTCCAGGGTCGAGATATCCTGCGTCACCTCTTCCCCCTTAGCAATCACTCTTAACAATCGACGCATTATTTTACCAGAGCGCGTTTTAGGTAAGTTATCACCAAAGCGTATTTCTTTGGGTTTGGCGATGGGACCAATTTCCTTCCCGACCCAATTCCTTAACTCCGTAGCAATGGCCTTTGCTTGATCGCCAACAGGTCGCGTTTGTTTTAACACCACATAGGCCACAATGGCTTCACCAGTTAAGTCATCAGGACGCCCCACCACCGCTGCCTCAGCCACGAGAGGATTGGCCACTAACGCTGACTCAATCTCCATGGTTCCCATACGGTGACCAGACACGTTCAGGACATCATCAATGCGGCCGGTAATCGTAAAGTTACCGGTATCCTTGTCGCGAATCGCTCCATCTCCTGCTAAATAATATCCTTTTAACTCATCAGGGTAGTAGCTCTTACGAAAACGCTCAGGATCACCCCAAATAGTTCTAATCATGGACGGCCAAGGACGTTTAATGACTAATATTCCACCCTGGCCATCGGCCATATCCTGACCCGTCTCATCCACGATGGCCGCTTCAATGCCGGGCAAAGGCAGTGTACAAGAGCCGGGTACCATGGGAGTCACTCCGGGTAGCGGGGTAATCATATGCCCACCTGTTTCCGTTTGCCAGAAGGTGTCCACAATGGGGCAACGCTCGCCACCCACTTGACGGTAATACCACATCCACGCCTCAGGATTGATAGGTTCACCCACAGAACCCAACAACCTTAAGCTCGATAAATCATAATTCTTGGGGTGAACAGAAGGGTTACTGTCAGCGGCTTTAATTAATGAACGAATGGCTGTGGGGGCGGTATAAAAAATAGACACCTTATGCTTGGCGATCATATCCCAAAAACGCCCCGCATTAGGATAAGTGGGTACTCCCTCAAAAACAATTTCCGTGGCGCCCGCCGCCAGAGGTCCGTAAACTATGTAAGAATGTCCCGTCACCCAGCCTATGTCTGCGGTACACCAAAATATATCCTGGTTTTTAATATCAAAGGTCCAACGCATGGTCAGCAGGGCCCATAATAAATATCCCCCAGTGGCATGTTGCACACCCTTAGGTTTACCCGTGGAACCGCTCGTGTAGAGCACAAACAAAGGATACTCAGCCTCCACCCACTCGGGTTCACATTGATCACTTTGGCCACTTTCCACCTCATGGAACCAGACATCACGAGCTGCCACAAAGGGTATCGCTCCGCCAGTACGGCGATAAATAATCACGGTTTTTAAGGCCTCACAACCGCCCAGGGCGATGGCATCATCAACAATACTTTTGAGAGGTAATTGTTTACCGCCACGCAACTGTTCATCGGCGGTAATCAGAGCGATCGCTCCAATATCAACAATTCTCTCCTGCAAGGACTTGGCAGAAAAACCACCAAATACTACGGAATGGGTAGCGCCAATGCGCGCGCAAGCTTGCATGGCCACGACCCCTTCAATGGACATGGACATGTAAATAACAACGCGATCGCCCTTTTTAATGCCCTTTGCCTTTAAACCGTTGGCGAAGCGACAGACCCGAGCATGAAGTTCTTGATAGGTGATAGGGGTCACTGTGCCATCATCTGCCTCAAAAATAATCGCTGTCTTGTTACCCAATCCCTTATTGATATTGCGATCAAGACAATTGTATGAGGCGTTAATTAAACCATCATCAAACCAGCGATAAAAAGGAGCATGGGACTCGTCCAACACACGGGTGAAAGGTTGATGCCAATCTAAATGCTCATTTGCCAATCGTCCCCAAAAGCCCTGTGGGTCGCGACGTGCTTCATCACATAGCGCTTGATATTGCTCTATCCCTTGAATATTGGCCTGCGCTACAAACTCTGGGCTTGGATGAAAGACGCGGGTTTCGTGTAATAATGCTTCGGTAGACATAAACCTCCTCCATGTATTGTTTTCAATGAGTCTTTTTTAATGTATTAATCATAAGCGTTTAGGGTGCCTAGGATCAACAGTTCATTATAGCCATGAGAAAGTGGTTTTGAGGATCCTTTCATAAAACTTTAAGGCGGGTTATAGTAGTGAGATCAGTATTTAACCTTCATATAGGTATAGTTGATGACTACTCTTATTCGCGAAAACGATTTCATTCAGAGCATCGCCGATAGCTTGCAATTTATTTCCTACTACCATCCTGTGGATTATATCAAAGCCCTAGGACACGCCTATGAGCTCGAAGAGTCTGAGGCGGCTAAGGATGCCATCGCACAAATTCTCACTAATTCAAGGATGTGCGCCGAAGGGCACCGGCCCATTTGCCAAGACACAGGGATTGTGGTGGTCTTTGTTAAGGTGGGCATGAATTGTCGTTTTGACAGCCAAAAAAGCCTGGAGCATCTTGTGAATGAGGGAGTTCGCCAAGCCTATACCAACCCCTTAAATCCGCTCCGATCCTCCATTCTGTCAGACCCTGCTGGCGCCAGAAAAAACACCCGAGACAATACGCCAGCCGTGGTTCATGTGAGTCTCGTGCCGGGCAATGAAGTGAGCGTGGATATTGCCGCCAAGGGAGGAGGATCAGAAAACAAATCTAAGTTTGTGATGCTGAACCCCTCGGACTCCGTGGTAGATTGGGTGATCAAGACGGTGCCCACCATGGGCTCAGGGTGGTGCCCTCCTGGCATGCTTGGCATTGGCATTGGAGGCAGCGCGGAAAAAGCCATGATATTGGCTAAGGAAGCCTTGATGGAACCCATTGACATGGCCGAGCTTAAACAACGGGGTCCAAAGAGCCGCGTCGAAGAACTGCGTATTGAGATTTACGACAAAGTGAATGCCTTAGGTATTGGGGCCCAGGGTTTGGGGGGGCTCTCCACGGTTCTAGATGTCAAAATTTTGGACTACCCCACCCACGCAGCGAGTTTACCTGTGGCAATGATTCCAAACTGTGCCGCCACTCGCCATATTCACTTTACCTTAACAGGAGAGGGACCCGCTCTTTTCACTCCTCCTTCCTTAACCGACTGGCCGAAGGTCACTTGGAGTCCATCGCCTAACTCACGCCATGTGAATCTTGATCATATCAGTGCCGCGGAAGTACAGTCTTGGAAACCAGGAGACACCTTGCTGCTCTCTGGTAAATTACTCACCGGCCGTGACGCTGCCCATCAACGTATTCAACAGTTATTGAACCAAGGGCAACCCCTCCCAGAGGGCTTAGATTTTACTGGGCGCTTTATTTATTATGTGGGTCCCGTGGACCCGGTGGGCGATGAGGTAGTGGGTCCTGCCGGCCCTACTACGGCAACCCGCATGGATAAATTCACCCACATGATGCTCTCTCAAACCGGCTTGCTTGGCATGATTGGCAAAGCTGAACGAGGTCCCGTGGCCATTGAAGCGATTCGTCAACATCGCTCAGTGTCCCTTATTGCCGTGGGCGGTGCCGCTTACCTTGTGGCCAAAGCCATTCGAGCATCAAGAGTGGTTGCCTTTCCTGAGCTCGGCATGGAAGCGATTTACGAGTTTACTGTGGAGAACATGCCCGTCACGGTGGCCGTGGACAGTCTTGGTGAATCGATACACCACTTGGGGCCCAAAAAATGGCAGAGTAAAATTGGCACCATTCCTGTGGTTAGTGTTTAAAAATAAGCTTACCTAAATCCTCTAACACTTCTTTAATATGAGTCACTCGCTCGAGGGGCGAGTGACTCACACGGTTTACACGCAGTTTATCCTGGCCTGACAGACGATAGCGTCCATCTCTTTGTAGCAGTAAAATCAAATCCTGTGGCTCCAGAGGAGTATCCTTGCCAAACTGCAACACAATATTCTCATCATTGGCGTCAATTTTTTGTACGGCCAAGGGTTGGCCTAACAGGCGCAGCGCGTGGCAGTGAAACAGTAATTGTGCCGCCTCTGGGAGCAAACCAAAGCGATCAATCAACTCAATACGCAATTCATCCAAACTATCACGATCCTCACAGTTTGAGAGGCGTTTGTATAAGATCAAACGCTCTTGCACATCACCACAATAGTCGCTGGGTAAGAGTGCTGGAGCATGTAAATTAATCTCTGTATTCACACTAAGGGGTGTCTCAATATCCCAATTGGTGCCTTGTTTCAGGGCCTTCACCGCTTGTGTCAATAAATCATTGTATAAAGAAAACCCCACCTCGATCAGGTCCCCGCTTTGCGAGTCTCCCAGCACCTCTCCTGCCCCGCGAATTTCCAAGTCTTGCATGGCGAGATAAAAACCTGAGCCTAACTCTTCCATCATTTGAATAGCTTCTAAACGCTTCTTTGCTGCAGCCGTCAATGCATCACTGGGAGGGGTCAATAAATAAGCATACGCTTGATGATGGGAGCGACCCACCCGACCGCGTAATTGATGTAATTGAGCAAGACCAAAACGGTCGGCCCGGTGAATTAAAATGGTATTGGCAGAGGGTACGTCAATGCCCGTTTCAATAATTGTTGAGCACAACAGAATATTAGCCTGTTGATGATAAAAATCTCTCATAACCTGCTCTAACTCTCTTTCTCTGAGCTGCCCATGGGCCACAGCAATTCGTGCTTCAGGGAGTAAACGGGTTAAGTGATCACGCATATTTTCAATGGTATCCACTTCGTTATGCAGAAAATAAAGCTGCCCCCCGCGCTTGAGTTCACGTAACGCTGCCTCGCGAACCAGAGCGTCACTGTAGGGGTAAACAAAGGTTTTAATGGCGAGGCGCTTTTGCGGAGCCGTGGCGATAACAGAAAAATCTCGCAGACCCTCCAGTGACATGGCGAGAGTTCTAGGGATAGGAGTGGCAGTTAAGGTTAAGACATCCACCTCAGCGCGCAAAGCCTTAAGGCGCTCTTTTTGACGCACACCAAAACGATGTTCCTCATCAATAATCACTAAACCTAAATTAGCAAATTTGACTTCTTCGGCAATGAGTTTATGGGTACCGATAACAATATCAACGGTTCCTTGGCGAATGCCCGCCAAACTGACCGCCACCTCTTTACTGGAGCGAAAACGTGATAGCTCAGCTATTTTCACAGGCCAGTCTGCAAAGCGATCAGAAAAATTGTTAAAGTGTTGCTCGGCGAGCAACGTGGTGGGGACAAGGATAGCCACCTGCTTTCCAGCACTTACCGCAAGAAAAGCAGCGCGCATAGCCACTTCCGTTTTACCAAAGCCCACATCGCCACAAATTAACCGATCCATAGGTTTGCCAGAGCGCATATCGGTCATTACCGCGTCTATGGCCGCCAATTGATCAGGCGTTTCCTCGAAGGCAAATCCCCCGCTAAAGGCCTCATAATCATGATCTTTAACTGGAAAAGCAAAACCCTCTCGCGCTAAGCGTTTGGCATATAAATCTAATAATTCTGCAGCGGTATCTCGAGCTCTCGTAGCAGCTCTTGTCTTGGCCTTCTGCCATTGACCACTGCCCAGTTTATGAAGAGGAGCCTGCTCTGGTGACCCACCTGTATAACGGGTGATTAAATGCAGCTGCGTAACGGGTACATACAAAACATCCTCTCCCGCGTACTGTAACTGCATATACTCATTGATCCCCTCCCCAAAATCGAGATTCACGAGGCCACAAAATCGTCCTATCCCATGGTCCAAATGGACCACGGGATCATTGATTTTAACTTCCGACAGATCCTTAAACAGAGAATCGGTGGAACGACTGGTTCCCTGTCGACGGCGTACCTGACGAACTTGACTGGCAAATAACTCGGCTTCAGTAATAAGCGCTAAGCGTTCATCTTTGAAAATAAACCCTGCAGCAATAGGACCCACGAGAAGTGATAGTTGATGGGGAGCGTGAATGGCCTCTTGCCAAGTCTGTAGAGAGGTAACGGGTAAATGATGTTCGCTCAGCAGTGTCAATAAACTCTCTCGTCGACCAAGGCTCTCCGCCATGACAATTAAGCGCCCATCAAAGTTCTGTGCAAACTCTCTTAACAGTTTAATGGGATCGGTATCGCGTCGGTTGACGCAGAGGGGGGGCAAAGGGTCACTGCGAGTTAACGCTTGCTGATGCGTCAGCGCCTTTGAAGGGCGCATGATGATATCAATACGCTGGTAATTGTTGAGCGCTTGATGAAACTCTTCTTCAGAGATAAATAATTCACGGGGCTCGAGTATTGGATGAGCACGATTACCTTTTAATAATTCCCAACGAGGTTTAACAGATTGCCAAAAAGATTGGATGACCTCTGCCACGTCAGCACAAAGATAAACGGTGCTGGTCCCAGGTAAATAATCAAAAATCGTAGCGGTTTCCTCAAAAAACAGGGGCAAATAATATTCAATGCCACCCGGAGCTAAACCATTACTCACATCTTTATAAAAATCAGAGCGCGAAGGATCTCCCTCAAAGCGATCGCGGAACCGCTGGCGAAACATTTTTCTGCCCGCCTCATCGATAGGAAACTCCCGGGCTGGTAATAAGCGGATGTCATTGACAGGATAGAGAGTACGCTGTGTATCCACATCAAAGGTGCGTATGCTTTCAACCTCTGTATCCATCAATTCAATGCGAAAAGGCAAGATGCTGCCGGTGGCAAATAAATCAATTAAGCCACCCCGCACACAGTATTCTCCCGGGCGCAGTACCTGTGCCACATGGGTATACCCCGCTATTAACATCTGCTCTTGAAAAGCGTTACGATCAAAGTCTTGTTTACGTTGAATAAAAAAAGTTCGTGCTGCCAAATAAGCATGGGGAGGCAGACGATTTAAGGCGGTGGCAACGGGAATGAGTGCCACATCAAATTGCTGTTGGCTAAACTGCCAGAGGGTGGCTAAACGCTCAGAGATGAGATCAGGATGAGGAGAAAAATGGTCATAGGGCAGGGTTTCCCAGTCAGGAAAAAAGTAAACCCCTGCCTCAGGCTTAAGCCACTTAATCTCCTCCATGAGGCGCTGGGCATGGGCCACATTCTCTGTGAAGATAACAAGTGGACGGTGTTCGCTGATTTTTTCGGCAAAATAAAAGGCATCTGCCGAGCCATGAGGCGCAAAATACACTTGCTTGACCATTCTTACTCTTTCGTTTTAAACGCTGTGGGCACGGGTAGTAAAGCTTTCTCCACAACCACAGGAGTCGGCAACATTGGGATTATTGAATTTAAAAGCGAAGTTGATGCCCTCTTTGCAATAATCGAGTTCAGTGCCATCAATAAAAGGAAGGTCAGCTTGTTTTACTAATACCGCTACGTTGCCAGGTTGCGTAAAAATCAGGTCTTCCGGTCCCGCTTGATCGGCATAATCCAATACATAAGCCAAACCGGAGCAACCGGACTGCTTAACACCGAAACGTAAACCTATCCCACTGCCGCGTTTATCTAAAGCTTGCCGAACGTGCTTGGCTGCTGCTGGAGTTAAAGTAATAGCCATAATTATTAGTTTCCCTTAGAGTTATTAAGACTATCCAATTGCTTTGAAAGTTCTTGGCTCTTGGCTTCAAGATCATGATACTGTTGCATTAATTGGTTAACCACTACCACCAAAGGATCCTTATCATTGTCGGTGGGGCCGTAAGCGCTGAAGGGCATGGCTTCTTTTTTCATTTTCAGCGATAAGTCTTCTTCAACCACCCGCCCTGGAATGCCAATTACCGTCGCACCTGGAGGCACTGCCTTAACCACCACGGCATTGGATCCCACCTTCGCCCCTTCACCAATCGTGATGGGCCCAATAATTTTAGCTCCTGCGCCAACAATCACTCCTCTCATTAAAGTCGGGTGACGTTTCCCTTTTTGCCATGATGTGCCACCTAAGGTAACCCCCTGATAGAGGGTGCAATCATCTCCAATTTCTGCCGTCTCACCCACGACCACCCCCATGCCGTGGTCAATAAATACCCGTCTACCCACCTTCGCACCGGGATGAATCTCAATGCCAGTTAAGCCTCTTGATAATTGCGAGATAAAGCGGGCCAACCAATACCAATGTTGTTGCCATAATGAATGCGCTAACCAATGCAAAATAATGGCATGGAAACCAGGATACAACGAAATCACTTCCCAGCGACTCCTGACTGCGGGATCTCTGTCAAAGACAATGTCAATTTGCTCACATACTCTAGACCATATTGCCATATTTTTTATTCACCAATATTAACGATTACTGCCAGCCGCAGATCGATCACTACCCACAGTTTTTCTATCAGGAACCAATGCATTGAGCATACCACGAAGAATATTGACCTCTTCATGCTCTAATCTTACTCTGCCAAACAACCGACGCAATCGGGTCATTAACCGCCCAGGATTGGCAGGGTCTAAAAATCCTTGATGTAATAAGACATCCTCAAGATGCCCATAAAAATATTCCACTTCCTCATGACTGGCTAAGGGAGACATCTCTTGGGCGACTGTTACCTGTTTTTCCATTAAGGCCATGCGTGCCTCATAGCACAGTATTTGCACCGCAGCGGCCACGTTCAAAGAGCCAAACTGGGGGTCGGTGGGAATAGAGCACAGCACATGACACAGGTCACATTCGGCATTGGTCAAGCCTGACATTTCAGTACCCAATACCACAGCCACCTGGCCCGCTCTCACTTCCCTCGGTAGACGCTGCGTAAAGTCTTGAATTGAAATGTGTTCGTGGGACAAATCCCTTGCTCGAACCGTCATGGCCACCGCCCAAGTGCATCCCACAAGAGCCTCTGCCAGGTTATCGACAACACGAGCCTCTGCCAGCACATCATCAGCCCCAGCGGCCATGGCACTCGCTTGGGGGTGCGGAAAACATTTGGGTTGAACTAACACCAATTGGTGCAAGCCCATGGTTTTGATGGCCCGCGCCGCCGCTCCAATATTACCCGGGTGGGTAGTCTGGCACATGACAACACGGATATTTTCTAACCCGCTCAAGTAACTCATGGGATCAATTAAGCTTTGGTAACTAAACTTAACAACTGCGAGAAAATCTTAGGCGTGGCGGCCACAACATGTCCGGTCTCCAAATAACGTTGCTCACCCTCTAAATCCGTCACGAGACCACCGGCCTCTTGAATGAGCAGCACTCCAGCTGCCATATCCCAGGGTTTTAAGCCTAACTCCCAAAAACCATCATATCGACCTGCCGCCACATAGGCCAAATCTAACGCCGCCGATCCCGGGCGACGTATGCCTGCACTCTCACGCATCACCACAGCGAGCATGCGCAAATACCGCTCCTGATTATCCATGCTGCTGTAAGGAAATCCTGAACCGATCAACGCGTCTTCCATTCTGGTTTGCGCACTCACCCGAAGGCGTCTTTCATTCAGAAAAGCTCCCGCACCGCGAGTCGCGGTAAAGAGGTCATTTTTAAGGGGATCATAGATAACCCCTTGAGTGATGACCCCCCTCACAGAGAGGGCAATGGATACCGCATACATCGGAAACCCATGTAAAAAGTTAGTGGTTCCATCAATGGGATCAATAATCCATTGATACTCCGATTGCCCCAGAGCGCCCGACTCTTCACCCAAAAAAGAATGGTCAGGATAGGCTTCCTGTAGAACACTTATAATTGCCTCTTCAGCGGCCTTATCAATTTCTGTGACATAATCCGCCGGGCCTTTTCTGGCAATTTTTAAGCGATCTATATCAAGAGCGGCGCGATTAATAATACTGCCTGCACGGCGCGCCGCTTTAATTGCTGTATTCAGCATAGGATGCATAACAATCCTCTTATTTCAGGGTTGGCATAGCAAATTGGGCACCTGCCTCAATACTTGCTGGCCAACGTTGGGTCACGGCTTTTTGACGGGTATAAAAACGGACCGCCTCGGGACCGTGGGCGTGATGATCACCAAAGAGGCTGCGCTTCCAACCACCAAAACTATGGAAAGCCATGGGCACTGGAATAGGAACATTAACCCCTACCATCCCCACCTTGACTCGCGATACATATTCTCGGGCAAAACCTCCATCACGAGTAAATATGGCGGTTCCGTTACCATACTCATGGCCATTGACGAGTTCTAGCGCCGCCGCAAAATGAGGAACGCGCACCACACACAACACTGGCCCAAAAATCTCTTCACGATAAATGGTCATCTCCGGGGTCACATGATCAAACAAGGAGCCTCCCAAGAAAAAGCCATTTTCAAATCCCGGCACCGTAATGGACCTACCATCTACCACGAGCTGAGCCCCCTCTTTCACCCCTGTATCAATATAACCTTGAATTTTTTGACGGTGTGGTTGCGTCACCACGGGACCCATCTCTGCTGACAAATCCATGCCTTGAGTCACTTTTAACTCTTTAATACGAGGAACCAGGGCATCAATTAATGGGTCAGCAATGTCCCCCACCGCTACCGCAACGGAAATAGCCATACAACGCTCTCCCGCAGAGCCATAGGCGGCGCCCATTAAGGCATCAACCGTTTGATTCAAATCCGCATCAGGCATGACCACCATATGGTTTTTCGCGCCACCCAAGGCTTGCACACGTTTGCCTTGAGCCGTCCCTGTTTGATAAATATATTCTGCAATAGGCGTTGACCCCACGAAACTAATGGCGTCCACATCTGGATGATGGAGTAACGCATCCACCGCCACCTTATCGCCGTTAATAACGTTAAAGACGCCATCAGGAAGACCCGCTTCTTTGAGTAATTGTGCCATAAACAAGCTGGCAGAAGGGTCACGTTCGGAAGGTTTCAACACAAAGGTATTGCCACAAGCAATGGCCATAGGAAGCATCCACAAGGGTACCATCACCGGAAAATTAAAGGGCGTAATGCCCACTGTTACTCCGATGGGTTGACGCATGGTCCAACCATCTACGCCCGTGGCCATGTGTTCTGTGTATTCCCCCTTCAGCATTTCCGGAATGCCACAGGCGTATTCCACCACCTCTAACCCACGGGTTACTTCGCCCTTGGCATCGGTAAACACTTTCCCATGCTCCGCAGTAATTATCTCAGCCAAACGGTCATGGTTTTTTTCAATCAGTTCTTTGAACTTGAACATCACCCGCGCACGGCGCAGTGGGGACAATCCTGCCCAGGCGGGAAAAGCGGCTTTCGCAGCGGCCACAGCCTGGTTCACTTCATCCACTGATGCCAAGGCCACTTGCCCTGATACACGGCCTAAGGCAGGATTAAACACCTCTGCTTGACGTCCACTGTTTCCAGCAACACTACGACCTTGGATATAATGGCCTATTAATGCGATTGATTGAGTCATAATCATCCCTGTTGTACAAAAGTGAAGAACCTTCTATTTTACGCCAAAACCAGTAGGTTAGGCGAACATCTTTGTGGCAAAATAGTGATCCAAGGATAACAAACCCATGATTATTATAAAAAAATTATATTTTATTTTTATTGCTTTAGCTCTTGGCGCAGCCTGTCAAGCCAAGGCCACCTTAGGCGCCGCTCCCTTGGCGCAAATCGAACCTTACACCATCATGAATCAGACACCCTTACAAACCGCCACGGGAGTTCCTTATTTAGTAATCATCCAGCAAAACACGCGGGGCATGGTATTGAAAGAATTTGTTTACCAAGGTTTGGTATTTGCCCAACTGTGGTTTGGCTCGGCTCTACCTAACCTAAATATTGTCTTAGGCGATCAATATTATGCGCGTTATGAGCAAGCCCTCAATCATTCCAATCGAACAAGTCATCGTCAATTGCAACTCATCGATAATGAATTCACCCTCACTAACTATGGACGCATGGGCGATTTTTGGGGAACCAGTTATTTGAGTAATCGCTTCCCTTCAGGGTTTTCTATTAACAATATTCAGTAACACAATAACCATGCAATCACTTTCATCCCTTCTCAGCTATCTACTTATCTTGAGCACCACGTTTTTATTGGCAGCCTGTGGAGGTGGCGGTGGCGGCGGATCTTCCGCAGCCTCCACCATGTCAAGCATTACTCTAACCAACCCTGCCCAGGGGCAAAACGTCACCCCTATTATTGTCGATGGTGGACTCTCCAATAACGTCAATATTCCCTCTGTGAGCGTCAAAGTATGCTTACCCGGCAGTACCAGCCAATGCCAAACGATTAATCACATTCTCGTGGATACAGGCTCCTATGGTCTTAGAATTTTTAGTAATCAAGTGACGAGCTTTACACTCCCTAACGCCAACCAGATTAATCAAGGCTCCCTCACCGAATGTGTGCAATTTGCCGATGGTTACACCTATGGCCCAGTGGTTAATTTAGACGTATCCATTGCCGGAGAGACAGCCAGCAACATTCCCGTCAATGTTTTGACTTCTCCCCTCTACACTAACGTTCCCTCTACTTGTGCTGCGGGCACTGCCCTCCAATCTCCCTCCCTTTTTGGTTCAAATGGAGTATTAGGCATTGGCGATCAAATTAATGATGGGGACTATGGGATGTACTACACCTGTGCCACCCAGGGAAGTTGCACCCCTATCACGGCCTCCTTCACTTCCGGTTTTGTGGTAGTCAATCCCGTTAGCAATTTTCTTGTTGATCACAACGGCGTCATCATTAACTTACCTGCCATCAACTCAACCACTGGCGCTGCCAGCGCCACGGGTCAACTGATCTTTGGTATTAACACCCAAACTAATAACACTCTACCCAGCAACGCCTCTGTGATCACCCCCAATGCTTATAACTACTTTAATTCAAACTTAAACAACATCAACTACCCCTCTTCTTTTATTGACAGTGGCTCTAATGGATTGTTTTTTAACACTAATTTAGCTATCCCCCAGTGCCCTCAAGGCACTGCCTGGTTTGGCTTTTACTGCCCCAGCACCCCACTCAGTCTCACTGCGCAAATCACTTTAGCCAATGGCACGCCAAGCCCTGTTCCGTTTTCTGTCAGCAACCCGCAAAATTATCCTAGTAACGCCTACGCCTTAGACAATTTGGCAGGCACGCAACTTGCCCAGTTCAATAACTCCTTTGATTGGGGATTGCCCTTTTTCTTTGGTAAAAATGTCTATGTTTTTATTTCCAACACGCCACAAATTGCCTTTGTAACGAATTAATGAACTCACCACAGCACACCCCAATGATGACCCAGTATCTGGCAATTAAAGCGCAGCATACGGAATACCTTTTGTTCTATCGTATGGGGGATTTTTATGAACTCTTTTTTCATGATGCAGAAAAAGCCTCCCGTTTATTAGATATTACTCTTACCCGACGTGGCCAGTCGGCGGGGCAACCTATTCCTATGGCAGGGGTTCCTGTGCATGCGGCTGAACAGTATCTTGCTAAACTGGTTCGTCTTGGAGAATCTGTGGCCATTTGTGAGCAGGTGGGGGACCCGGCCACCAGTAAAGGGCCCGTGGCACGAGAAGTGGTAAAAATCATCACGCCGGGGACCCTCACAGAATCCTCCCTGCTGGAGGATGACAAAGATACCTTATTAGCTTCTGTCTGGATCAACACAGCACAAATGGGGTTGGCGGTTATAAATGTATTAACTGGGGTATTGACCTTAACTGAACACCACATTAGTGATCTTGCCTCCACCTTAGAGCGCATTGCTCCTGCTGAAATCCTGCTACCCGAGGGGGTCACTCTGCCCTTTACCCATCACTCACACTACACCGTCACGCGGCCGCACTTTCACTTCGATAGGGAACGCGGACAAAAAATGTTATGTGAACAACTGGGGGTCTTTGACCTCAATGGCTTTGGCGCAGCCTCCCTCTCCTTAGCCCATGGCGCTGCCTGCGCGTTAATCTATTATATTGAACACACACACAAACACACCCAACACATTATTCATTCCCTTCGTGTTGAGAACGCCACGGACTTTGTCCAAATGGATCCTAACACCCGTCGTCATTTAGAAATCACAGAAACTCAGTCAGGGCATCACAGCCCCTCATTATTATCAGTGTTAGATGTCTGTAAAAATCCCATGGGACGACGGTTATTGCGCCACTGGTTACACCATCCCTTACGTGATCTCAGTCAAATTACAGCGCGTCAAGCATGGATTGAAGTATGGGTGGCCCCCGAACACCAAGAGGCTTTACAAGACCTCAGAAAAACCCTACAGCATATTGCTGACATCGAGAGGATTTTGGGCCGCCTGGGGTTAAAGCAGGCTCGCCCCAGAGACTTAAGCGCTCTCAGAGAATCCTTGAGCCTGTTGCCCACTGTGAGCGCTCTATTGGGCCAAGTCAATCGTCAATTATTCTCAAGCTTTATTAGTCAAATCCAAGCTCTTCCCAGCGCCCCGCTCAATCTCTTGCAGCGGGCGATTAAGGATGAGCCCGCCGTATCACTCAAAGACGGGGGAGTGATTGCCGCGGGCTATGACAGTGACTTAGATGAACTACGCCTGCTGCAACAAGATCAAGGACAATTCTTGATCGACTTGGAGTTGGCAGAAAAAGAGCGCACTAACATCCCCACGCTGCGTGTCGAATACAATCGGGTTCATGGTTTTTTTATTGAAGTCTCACGCTCCTATAGCGATCGAGTCCCAGTCCATTATCAACGTCGGCAAACCCTGAAAAACAGTGAACGTTACACCACAGAGCATCTCAGTGCTTTTGAAGAAAAAATCCTACATGCCAATGAGCGTGCCTTGAGTCGTGAAAAATACCTGTTTGATCAGCTGGTGGATCAGTTAACAGAATACTTGACGCCACTCAAAACCTTAGCTTCTCTGGTGGCCACCTCTGATGTAATGACCACACTGGCACACCAAGCCATTCACCTTAATCTGGTGAAACCCATCCTGACAGAGGAACAGGGCATCCATATCACTCAAGGACGCCATCTGGTGGTGGAGCAACAGGTGGAACGCTTTATTGCCAACTCAGTGGCACTCCATCATCAACGCCGTTTACTGATGATCACCGGCCCTAACATGGGCGGCAAATCCACTTACATGCGACAATGCGCCTTAATTACTCTGCTCGCTCACGTGGGCTCCTTTGTCCCCGCGAGCCATGCCACCCTTGGCCTCGTCGATCAAATCTTTACTCGTATTGGCGCCAATGACGACTTGGCTTCTGGCCGCTCTACTTTCTTGGTTGAAATGTCAGAGGCCGCCACCATTCTTAACCGCGCTACGGCGAAGAGTCTTGTGTTAATTGATGAAATTGGTCGTGGCACCTCCACTTACGATGGACTCTCCTTAGCTCACGCCATTGCCCTAGACTTGGCTCAACGCATTGGCTGCTTGACTTTGTTCGCAACCCATTATTTTGAATTAACCGAACTCGCTGGTGAAGTAGACGGGGTGGTGAATGTTCATTTTGATGCCCTTGAACATGGTGAGCATATTGTATTTCTACACAGCCTAGAGGAGGGACCTGCCTCGCAAAGTTACGGCTTACAGGTGGCACGCCTCGCTGGCGTTCCACGGCCTGTTATTGAACTGGCACGCACTAAATTAAAGGCTCTGGAAAGCTCTCGTCCTCTGTCCCTGACGCAAGAGCCTCCTGGACCAATGAGACAACAGGAGCTTTTTGCCAACTCTCCTATCATAGAGGAATTAAAGGGCTTAGATCCCAATCAATTGTCCGCACGCCAAGCGCTCGATCTCATCTATCGCTGGCGTGAGGACATTGACCTATATTAGTGATGGTGACCGTGTTCGCCGTGAACATGACCATGGGTGAGCTCCTCCTCCGAGGCGACTCTGACTCCTTCCACTTTACAATTGATGGTGAGGGTTTTTCCTACCAAAGGATGGTTACCATCCACCATGACTTTATCTTCCGTCACTTCAGTGACCGTATATAACACCGTCTCATCCTCGTCCGCCCCTTCAGGCTGCCCTTCAAACTGCATGCCAACTTTGACGTGTTGCGGGAATAAATGACGGGGCTCCATGCGCTGTAGACTCTCATCATACTCACCAAAGGCCTCATCAGGAGACATGGTAATGGTGCACTCATAGCCCACCTCTTGGCCCTCTAGAGCTTCTTCTACGATGGGGAAAATACCGTCATAGCCACCATGTAGGTAACTAATACTGGGATCACTCTGCTCGAGTAGTGTCCCGTCTGCATCAGTTAGCGTGTAGCTCAAAGTGACCACTGAATCTTTACAAATTTGCATACTTAATTTAACTCCTTCACTAGTTTTAATACCTCAGCAATATGCTCCTTGCCGTGCAATGCCGCTGGCACAGCGTAGCGCACCACTCCTTGACCATCAATGATATAGGTGACTCGATCCACACAGGTTCTTTTAAAACCATCAGTATTTTTTTCATGTAAGACGCCATAACGCTTACACACTTCACCATCCACGTCAGAGAGTAACTTAGCATTTAAGCCATTGGCTTCACAGAAATCCGCATGACACATCACATCATCCTGCGATACACCAATTAACACAGCACCGAATTCCAAGAAATCCTCTTCACGGTCACTAAAGTTAATGGCCTCATCGGCGCATTGAGGCATACTATCATGAGGATAAAAGAACAGAACAACTTTATTTTTTCCTTTAAAGCGCGCTAAGGATACCATTTCCATGGAGGCATCAGGTAATTCAAAAGAAGGCGCTTTATCACCACTTTTCAACATGTTGCTCTCCTTGATATCGATTAGTTTAACCTCTTGATAACCATCCTGTATCATATGGTAAAAACATTGTCATGCGGGAAACAAGTTTATGGCTAACAACCTACTGGGTTCTTTAACAGTTAACACATTTTTACAACAATATTGGCAAAAAAAAGCCCACTTATTTCACCAAGCCATTCCCGATTTCCTGGGTTATCTGACTGTCAAAGAAATCAAAAAACTAGCCACCCATCCCGATGTGCAAGCCCGCCTCATCCTGCGTCACGGCCGTCAGTACACCTGTCATCAAGGCCCCTTTCGTCCCATTGATTTAAAGGATCTTGGAGAGACCAACTGGACGCTGTTAATTCAATCTTTAAACCATTGGCAAGAGGAGGCCGATCAACTCCTACAGGATTTTCGTTTCATTCCCTACGCCAGACTCGATGATATCATGGTCAGCTACGCGACCCCTGGCGGTGGGGTAGGCCCTCATTTTGATCATTATGATGTGTTTTTGTTACAAGGCTATGGCATCAGGCGCTGGGAAATTGCCAAGACCTCTGATCTTGCTGTGCGTCCCAACCAATCTCTGAAGCTATTGCAACGCTTTAAGGCACAACAATCCTGGGATTTAGAAGCAGGCGACATGCTTTATCTTCCCCCTCTTTGGGCACATCACGGCGTCGCACTCACCGAGTGTTTCACCTATTCCATCGGTTTTAGGGCGCCGACCCATCAAGAATGGGTCAATGCCATGCTCGATTATCTTCGCGATGAATTACAGGTGACGGGGGCCTACACAGACCCCGATTTAACCCGACCGTCTCACCCCGCTAAACTCCCCGAACCACTTATCCAGCAAGTGCATCGCATCACGCAAAAAATACAATGGGGTAAAAAAGAAGTGGTTGATATGGTGGGACGCTATTTGAGTGAGCCCAAAGCGACGGTATATTTTGACGGAGCAACCCAGTCTCTGTCTTTACAAAAATTTACCCGTCGCTGGAGCGAGCAAAGTCTCCGACTTGACCGACGAACACAACTATTGTTTTATCAGTCCCGTTGTTTTATTAACGGTGAGGTCCTCAGCCTGAGCGGTAATGATCTCGCACTATTAATCCAATTAGCTGATGACAAGAGGCTTCGTCCTCAACCAAAAAACAAGCAACCCAAAGCGCTGACGGGATTATTACATGCTTGGCATGAACAAGGATGGCTTCATTTCTTCTAGTTGCAAAGCAACAAATTTAACTCTATAATTTTTGTAGTAAGATTATAGAATTTTACAAGCTCTGATTTTCATTAACTATCGATAGGAACTAAACCATGAAACAAAATCTCATTATCGCTGCCTTATTTGCCGTAGCGCTGGCAGCTTGCAGCAAGCCAGAAGCTCCTAAAACCGACGCCGCCGCTCCAGCAGCTCCCGCCGCAGCACCAGCCGCCGCTCCTGCCGCTGACGCTGCAGCACCTGCCGCTGACGCTGCAGCACCTGCCGCTGCTCCCGCAGCACCAGCCGCAGCCGCTCCTGCAGCAGCCCCCGCTGACAAGAAATAAGCTTTTCTAGTCAATAGGTTAGGGGTGTAGTTGAATGACTACACCCCTTTTCTTTGTTGCAGAGTTTTAATTCACCTAATCGGCTATTGAAATAAAGTCTTACCACTGTTGTTTAACGTGGCACCGCGCACGTTGTTGTTACCCAGCTATCCACCATCACTTCCCTCAACATTGGCGCCAATCTACCCCCTCTTGTTGTGTTGCCATAGCAAAACGTTTCTCATCCTGGATCACGGACATAAATAACTCACGAACAATTTCAGGTCGGTTATTAGCTTGACTTAAATGGGCTGCTACCACATGGGAGAGCTGATTAACATTCAACTCTCGTAATAAATCCACTGCTTGATCATTACTTAAATGACCAAACTCACCCACCACTCGATTTTTTAGTTGCCGCGGATAGGATCCTTGTAACAGTAACTGCTCATCATGGTTACTTTCCAAGGCAAGGGCATCAAGATTGTATAAGCATTGGATCATATGCTGCGTCACATGACCGACATCGGTGACAATGCCCAAACGCTTTAGCTGATCGTCAAAAACAAATTGCAAGGGTTCCCGTGCATCATGGGGGACTAAAAAAGGAGTGACCTTCATATCGCCAATAATAATGGGATCATCACTGAACAACTCATGACACAACTCCTCAGGCATGTCTTCACGACAAAAAGAGAGTGTGCCAAAGCTGGCATAAACGGGGATATTAAAGCGCTTTGCAAAACGGGCGACCCCCGACAAATGATCGCTGTGTTCATGGGTCACTAAAATCGCTGTAATATCTTGCGCAGATTTACCGAGTCTTATCATGCGACGCACTACTTCGCTCACTGAAAACCCGCAATCTAACATCAAGCATGTGTTAGTGGACTCAATCAGCCAGGCGTTTCCTTCACTACCACTTCCCAGTGAGGCAAAACGCATGCTCTTTACTGTAACTGATCTTTAATCAATTTCAATATTTCTTGATTAAGCGCCTTGGGGATTGGTTGATCCAATTCGTTTCGAACCAATACTTCCGAGGGGGCACCCACGCCCTTAGCGACAACTTTCACTCGATAAGTTTGCGTCTCTTTAGACTTATCCTCTGAACGCCAGAAGGCCAAACGATCAAAGAAACCGGGTTTCTTGGCGAGTACGCCCTCCGTATCCGTGTAGCGAACATAATACACTCCCTCTTCTCGATCACGGTCTTGCACCGTAAACCCAGCGCGATCCAAAGCCAAGCCCACACTTCTCCAAGCGCGATCAAAGGGATCATTTAAGGTTAAAACATCCCCTATCGCTTGCTCTTTCACGACAGCATTGTTCTTTTTAGCTTGAAGCGCTATTTGCTTATCTTGTTTAATTTCTTTATCAATCAGAGGTTGCTGAACACCCAGACTCAATGCCAAGCGGCGAATGAACTCATCTTCGAGCTCAGGGTCAGCGGGTCGCGCTTCCCACACTGAGGTGGAAGCATCATTACTGAGAACCTCCTCCATCCCTTTGTGAGTAATAAAAACCTCCGCAGTACCTGGTGTTTTGCCCTGCTCAACACGTGTTCTAAACCGATCTCTCAAGGAGGAGGAATAGAGGTTAGTGATCACTTTACTTAACATCCGTTGCACAAAATCCTGCGGCAAATTAGCACTGTTTTCATTCCAATTGGTTTCCATAATGCCAATTTTTGGATTATCCAAGGTCAGGGTAAACCCTTCTTTCATCCAAAAATCCCGCAACTTTGGCCACAATACCTGTGGAGACTCATGAATCACCAGCCAACGCTGCGCCCCATCGCGCTCAATGCTGACCAAGGAAGAGGTTTTCGGTAACACCTGCTGGGTGCCTGCGCTAACTGCTTCTGTAGGGTTGTTTTTTTGCTTTTTTTGATACTGCGAATAAGTTTGGGTATCTTCACCTGGCACACTGTAGCGATCATCCTCTTGCGCCGGGGTGAGATCAGGAGGGACATCTAAATTCGGCTGTGGCAGTGTTTTTGCTTCACTTTGGTAATCCACTTTTTTCGATTTAAATAATGTGCTGTTAGTGGTGGAACAGGCAGACAACACACAAACCAGTAAAACCATTCCCCCTCGTTCTAACTGACCTATTCTGCGTGGTAACCCCATAATTATCCTTTTAATCACTCTGTATCTCTCAATTAAATCGCTTCTGCTCGTTGTAAGGCGGCACGGATTAAATGATGGTGCGCCTCTGACAACGGTGTCAAGGGCAAACGGATATACTGACCCATGCGCCCCATTTCCGCCAACGCCCATTTAACAGGAATCGGGTTGGCTTCAACAAATAAATCTCGGTGGAGTCCTAGAAGCTTGTTATTAATTCTTCGCGTGGCAGCCACATCACCCGCCAGAGCATGGCGACAGAGGTCGGCCATCAATTGGGGGGCCACATTGGCCGTGACAGAAATCACGCCATGCCCGCCCATTAGCATAAAGGCGGCGGCTGAGCCGTCATCACCGGTGTAGCAAGCAAAATCCGCTGGCAGACGATCAAATAAATCACTGGCCCGGTATAAATCCGCCGTAGCGTCCTTAAGCCCCACAATATTTTTAATGGCCGACAAACGCACCACTGTATCATTGGCCAGGTCAGCCACCGTACGCCCTGGCACATTATAAAGAATGATAGGAATGGTAACCGCTTCAGCAATGGCCTTGAAATGCTCATACATGCCCTGCTGCGTCGGTTTATTGTAGTAGGGCACCACTGACAAACTGTAGTCCGCCCCAACCTGTTGCGCAAAGCGCGTGAGCTCAATGGCTTCCTGAGTGGAGTTAGCCCCTGTGCCGGCGATGACCGCAACGCGACCCGCCACATGCTTGACGGTGATGTCAATTAAGGCCTTGTGTTCTGCCACAGACACCGTGGGCGATTCTCCCGTGGTTCCCACAATCACAATACCCGCTGTACCCGCATCAATATGCCAATCTATCAACGATGTTAATGCATCAAAGTCTAACTCCCCATCGTCTTTCATGGGAGTTACAATGGCCACAAGACTACCTTGTAACATACTACGAATTCCCGAACATAAAAACACAATTCTACACTAAAATAGTAGTGTTTCTGTCCTTACTTATTTTTTTTATCCTGCCCATGAAAATACTGATTACCGGTGCCCAAGGACAACTTGGTTCAAGCCTAGCCACCACACTCACTCCCCTTGGCACCCTGTTTGCTTTTGGGCGCGCGGAGTTGGATTTGGCTAACATGCCCTCGGCACTGCGCACCTTGGAGCGCATCCAACCCGACCTGATTATCAACGCTGCCGCCTACACTGCCGTAGACCGTGCTGAAGTGGAGATGGAGCTCGCTTATCAAGTCAACGCCGAAGCCCCGATGCTCCTTGCTCAATATTGTAGCCACCATGCTTGCGCCCTGATTCACTACTCCACCGATTATGTATTTAATGGGCAAAAAGATAGTGCCTACACGGAAGAGGATGAGCCTGACCCCATAAATGTCTATGGCCGCACTAAACGTCAAGGAGAAGTCGGGATACTAGAAAGCGGTTGCCCGGCCTTCATTTTTAGAACCAGTTGGGTCTATAGCTTGACTGGCCGCAATTTTTTAACCACCATGCAGCAACTTGGCGCCACGCGCGATGAGTTACGGATCGTCAATGATCAGTGGGGTAGCCCCACCTGGACCTATTCCCTGGCACGGGCAACTTTTGCCATCATTGATTCCCTGGCACAGCAACCTTCATTATTAAAAGCCATAGATCAGCATCGGGGTATTTATCATATGAGTAATCAACAACTCACCACTTGGTATGATTTTGCCCGAGCTATTTTTGCTCTAGCGCCCACCACAGCACGAGTGACGGGTATTCCATCCAGCCAATACCCAACCCCTGCACAGCGTCCAGCCATGAGTGGTCTTAATAACCAAAAACTCAAGGACCACTTTGACATCAGCCTTGCTAATTGGCATGATGCTCTGCAAGAGTGTTTACAGAATACATAACCATGATCATTACCCCTACCCTGTTAGCTGATGTCTTATTAATTGAACCCAAAGTATTCGGCGATGACCGGGGGTTCTTCTTTGAAAGTTTTAACCAACGAGAGTTTGAACGTTTAACGGGGGTTCATGACAGTTTTGTACAAGACAATCACTCCGCCTCTGTGCGTGGCGTTTTACGAGGACTCCACTATCAACAGCAATTCGCCCAGGGCAAACTGGTGCGGGTCATTGAAGGGGAAGTCTTTGATGTGGCGGTGGACTTAAGAGAGCACTCCCCCACCTTTGGGCGCTGGGTGGGAGTTAGACTATCGGCTACCAACAAACACATGTTATGGATTCCAAAGGGGTTCGCCCATGGTTTTGTTACACTCAGTGAACGGGCGCAGTTTTTATATAAAACCACGGATTATTGGCATCCTGAGGATGAGCGCTGCATTCGGTGGAATGACCCCACCCTCAATATCCTTTGGCCCATTGATGAAGCGCCCACCCTATCAGCGAAGGATAGTCAAGGGGTAGCCTTTGCACAAGCCAGTTACTACCCTTAGTGCTTGGCCTTAACGCAAAAACAACCAAATAGTTAAGAGTAGCCCGACCCCTACCACATAGATTTTAAGCCAACGGTTAGCAATGTGTTGAATCAGCCAGGCTCCTAACCAGGATCCTGCCAATGCGCCCAAGGCCAAGGCTATGGCTATTGGCCAGTTGACCCGTGCGGAGAGGGCATAGATCACAAAAGACATGGAGGTAATAGCCACAACCAATACATTTTTCGTGGCAATAGCCCGTCTCGTCTCAAGACCACTCATGGTTAAGGCGGCCAGCATTAAAAAACCTATGCCAGCAGCAAAATAGCCCCCATACAGGGCAATGACAATTTGCGCTATCAGTAAGCGCCTGTCGGTATGTTGCCTAGCCTCTCCCCCTCCGCCCTTAAGCCCATCCGCCACAGCGCTCTGGGTCACAAAGGATCCCCAGGCGAATATCAATGTCGCCAATAAGGTCAACCAGGGGACCAAATGACTAAATACTCTTGAGGGCGTAATACTTAACAAAATAGAACCCGTGCATCCCGCCAGTAAACTCACTACAATCAATTTTTTCAACGAGAGGGTATTAATGCCCGTGGCGAGGGTTCGGCTAACATGAGCGGAGCTTAACTGATTCGGAAAGAGTCCCATGGCCGCGGTCATGCTTGCCGTAACCGGATCAAGGCCGATTAATAAGAGCACCGGGAAGATAATAAAAGTCCCTCCTCCCGCCATAAAATTCTGCGCTCCCGTATACACCCCCAACAGCACCACACCGATTAAAACTGAAATAGGTTCCATGGCCTCAACACCACCGCCCCAACCAATCCATCACCGCTCCATCGCTGTGAAACTCATCTAAAGAGCGCGCCATAATCCCCACATCAAGCTCACGCACCATGCTAGCCAGAGCGTTACCCGGGCCTATTTCAAGCACAACCTGGGGCCGATACTCTCTGATCACCGACAAGCAGTGATGCCAATCAAGCAGATGACAGGTTTGGTAAGCGAAAGCTTTTTTAAGTTCAGTGACTGAACTCACCACCGCTGACACTCCCCCAGCCAGAAGTGGATAAAGGGGAGCGCTGAGCTTCAGGGTAGCTAAATAATCCAATAAAGGTTGTTCTACCCCATGCATGAGTGGCGTGTGGGAAGGAACGCTAATGGGTAACCAACGCCAATTCATGTGATGCTGAGTGCAATGTGACGCTACCGCCAGTAACCCCTTAGTTTCACCGCCCACAATCAAGCCACCATGGGCGAGGGTAATGGCCCCAAACACCCCATGCTGCGCTAACACATCCACCATGCCAGGGGTTTGTCCCTCTTCAATATAGGCCAGTGCACAGGGTCCAAGCGAGGCGATCGCCTGATCCATCAATCGCGATCGCACGAGGCTAATAGCGAGGGCATCCTCCTCACTCCATACGCCTGCGGCCGCATAAGAAGCACTCTCGCCGGCGGAATAACCGGCAATTAAAATAGGAGAGTGGGCAAGTTGTGAGGAGAGCCTTTGCCAACGCACTAACTGCAACGCAGTAATCAGAGGTTGGGCAAACTGATTGTGGGCGAGTTTAGCCTCATCCACCACCTTGTCTGTCAGCATCAACTTGACACTCTGAGGCCAGTGCTGTGTTGCAATAGCTTGAGAGAGCTCATGATAATGCTTCATTTGCTGAGCTCCTTGACCGCTAAAAATAATGGCTAGGCGCATACACGGTGCGGTGTCAGTAAGGGGGAGCGAGGAGCCATGGCGGGAGGGGGAGCGGCATAGCGATCGAGGGCTAGGGTAAAAGACAATAAATCAGCACTGCCACCAGGGCTCAATCCTTTGCCCACCAGTTGATAATGAAAAGCGACATATCTTGCCCATACAGGGGGTTGCGCAAGGCTTCCCATGGCCAAGATATGGCGCGCCTCTTGTTGTACCTCAAGTAAGGCCTGCTCGCCGCCGCGCCACAGGAGCGTGGAATCATCCACCTCGGCCATTAACAATAATAGCGTTGCTGAGCGAGCATGACTGGGGGATTCAGTGATTCGTTGGTGTTGATAAAAGGGCAATACCTCACGCACAATCAGCTGATATCCGGACAAAGCCATTTCTAGTGCACCGGGCCTTTTCCAGCGCTGGTAGACAAGCTGTCCGTGACTCGGCCGCTGCCGAACGAGACGTTGATGTTGGGCTAATTCATCGCCCCATAAATCTAAAATTCGTGCGCAGATATTGCTCGCCGAGGTGATGGGTTGAGAGGCCCTGGCGGCCAATAACAAGCCCAAATGAAATATGGCGCCACGGTAGGTATTGACCCCACCTGTAATGGTCAACATGTGTTTTTCAGCGCGTACGCCCTCTTGCCGCAATCGCTCAAAGGAAACCTGCTGTTGTCCCAGACTCACCATCTTTAAAAAATAATGGCGTAAGCTCTGTATACTGCGCCACAAAAGTGGTACATCCATATCGCTGTGTGAGCCCTTATCAAGGGGGCTGACAAGACCAGGTTTAGGGTAGAGCATTAATTCGTCATATAAAGCCTGGATGGCAATTTGTGACAAGAACAGCCTCTCTTGCTTGAGAGCCTGAGACAAATCCTTGCGCGCCACCCATTTCACTTCCTCGACGCTTTTGATTAAGCAGGGTTGATTATCCTCTTTGAGATACTCTCGCCAAGGAACATCTTGATTTAACCAGCGCACTTCGCCATCCACCCGGGGGTTGGGCAAGCGCAAAGTTAAGCGCTCCAGTTCTACCAAAAAGGTCTTTAACTGGGTACCTTGAGTGGGAATGAATAACAGATCCACATCACTGTCAGGACGTAATTGTCCTCCCCCCAACCAAGCTGCCATCACCAATGCCCCGTAGACACGCACCGTGACCCCGTAGGGTTCGGCGAGACTCACGATGGCTTGCAACAGGGAATGCCATGAGGCGGGGGCTTTAGTGAGCACTTCCTCCAACCTTGGCGGGGCTTGATAATGCTTTAATGCCTGCCAAGGGATACTCACCTTTATGCGCTCTTTGCTTGTCTCGGTGTAGTGAGTGATGCCCACCTGGCAGTGCGTTGCGTTACTCTCTCGCGTTAACCAAAAGGGATACCCCGATTGTTGCCAGAGCTCAACAAAAGGCCGTTGATGAGCAGGCTTGACCGCGCAAGACTCATCTAGCGCCATGAAAAAAACCAGGTCATGCCTTTGGAGTGGCAGGGGTAGCATGAAGAACTCGCTGTGCAACGGAGAAAGCCAGTAAGCGCCCTTTTCTCTCCAACCCTAAGGCCGCTCGAGTATCTTGGGAGTCACCCCCACATTGCGCCACCAAACGCTCGGCCCAATTGTCCTCCTGGGTCCATAGTTCATGGATGCCCCCCATCCGCCAATAATTCTCCGGGCCGGGAGCAAAAACAGGCGAGTCTTGAGCGAGTTCTGTTAAACGCGTGTAATCAATGCGGGTAATACGCGCCATGGCTCTCAAATCCATAACCCGCACCTCCACCTGAGGCAGTGCCACAATGGCATCGGCCAGTAAGCCAAAAGCCAAAAAGCCACCGGAAACCGCCTCACCATGAATCAGCGTCACAAGACGATGACCTCGCAAGCGAGCCGCTTCTACACAGCGGGCGAGGTGGGCAAAGTAACCGTTTAAACCGAGTAATTCCTCGCGCCGCGATAATTCTTGTCCCTGAGTGTCGGCTATCATGATGATGGGTCTTGGTTGATGAGTCTCTTCATCCTGCAGCATACAGTCCATCACCTGTTGAGCGAGGGTTAGGGCAATCCTTGAGTTCACGGCCACATGGTTGGTGGTCCCAAGCACATGCACGGGGCCTAGGGTCGTGTTGGCGCTGCCACACAAAGTGTCCCCGGTGACTTGAATAGCGTAACCCAGCGGAAACAACCGCTGCCATAGGGCTATTAACTCATGACTCATGATCAATTCCCTTTAAACGTTGATTAAACTCTGCCACACTCAACAAAGGAACGTCCCCTTCCATGCCGAGGACGCGCCACAGTTGAGCCCCTTCACGAATAGCAGGATCCAATTGTGTGCGCTCTAACAACTTAGATTGTTGTTCTTGTAAGGTCGCCATAGAAAAACCCCTGGGCTTCACGCCGGCGTCTAGGAGCCGCTCTAGCGCCTCACGAAAAGCTGGGAAGGTATCCTCAACCAGAATTTGCGCCTCATTCAACGTTCGACGAACTTTGCCTCCTGTCACGCGCCATACCAAGGCACGATCCTTGGCGTCAAACTCATCGATGCCTTTTACCGTTTCAATAACCTCAGGACCAGAGAGCCCCATGCGACCCTCCTCAGACATAATCACCACATCGCACAGGCGAGTAACAATACCCATGCCACCAAAGGCACCGCAACTGCCGCCCACCAGGGCTAACACGGGAATATTGGCCTCCTGCACGGCGAACAAGGCACGCATGATCTCTGAAATAGCAATGAGTCCAGCGTTTGCCTCATGTAAGCGTACGCCACCGGAGTCCACCGCCAAGATCACATAATCCACCCGTTCCTCAACTGCTCTTAGCAAAGCACCACGAATCTTAGCGCCATGGACTTCGCCCACGGCTCCGCCATTGAATAATCCCTCTTGGGCGATTATGACCACTGTCTTACCCGCTAGGAGTGCATGGCCCACCACGACGCCATCATCAAAGGCGAGGGGGGCATCTAAAGCGTGTAAATGAGGACTGGTGAGCCGCTCTAAGGGGCCCACCCACTCATGAAAGCTGTGCCTATCACACAAATGGAGTATTCGTTGACGGGCAGAGGCCTCACGGTAACTGCGTGGTCTCTGAGTCATTGCGATTGACACCAGTTGTGGAAGGCTTGATCCAGACGTAAACTGACCACCGCGGGAGTGGCTCCTGCATCGTTCACATCAAAGGCCAAGCCGCCCACCCTGTGGCGCTGTGCGAAATCCTGCAGGACTGCATGCCAGATGTCTGTAAAACCATGGGCTGCGGTGTGAACATTAAAATGGGTAGCACTTTGGTCTTCATGGCAATAGACCAGAATTTCAAGGTTACCCGAGGACACCACGCCACAGAGCACAGACTCCGCCAAGGCGGGCGGGTGGGCCTGTGATGAACAAGTGAGTTGAATGTTTTCCATAAAATCACCAATTTCTAAAACGTTTAGGGGGGTGATACAAACCGTGCGAAGCCATCACTAAATCCTTAATAGATCTTGCGGCCAGCCAATCACGATTGGCCTCAGTCACATTAACACCCAAGTCTTCTGGACGTTGAACGATACCCCGATCGCGTAAGTTTTCCACGATTCGCCGATCTCTTTTCATGCCAGCTGGGGTATACCCTGCTACAGCACGAATTGCCTGCTCACGCTCCTCAAGGCCGCGGGTTAATAATAAATTAGCGATCCCTTCCTCGGTGATCACATGAGTGACATCATCGCCGTAGATCATAATGGGTGGCAAGGCCATCCCCATATCATCCATCAGTTGCCAGGCATCCAAACGCTCCACAATGGTGGGTTGGCCTGGCGCCTGCCAAGTCTCAAACATCTGTACCACTAACTTTTGGCCACGCAAAAGAGCTTGTTCTCCCGCCTTTTGTCGCCCGGCCATTAACCAAGCGTGACTCGCGTGACGCCGGCCCCTGGCATCAGAGCCCATATTGGGCGCTCCCCCAAATCCCGTGATTCGCCCTAGGGTCGCCGTGGAACTGTTGCCCATTAAATCTAACTGTAGGGTGGATCCGATAAAGAGATCACAGCCATAAAGCCCCGCCGTTTGAGAAAAGGCACGATTAGACCGCATGGAACCATCACGGCCGGTAAAAAAGATATCCGGACGGGCAGCAATATACTGTTCCATGCCCACTTCAGAGCCAAAACTATGTACACTCTTCACAAACCCCGCTTCAATGGCAGGAATAAGCGTTGGATGGGGATTGAGGGCCCAGTGTTGACAAATCTGACCCCGCAAACCGAGTTGCTCAGCATAGGTGGGTAGCAATAACTCAATGGCTGCCGTATCAAAACCAATACCATGATTTAAACGTTGCACTTGATAGGGAGCATAAATACCCTTGATAGCCATCATCGCCATCAGAACTTGAAGTTCGGTGATATGCTGTGGATCACGGGTAAACAAGGGTTCTATATAACTGGGTTGTGGGGCGACAACACACATATCCACCCAATCTGCGGGAATGTCTACACGGGGGACTTTATCCACCCTCTCATCCACCTGGACAATAACAATGCCACTTTTAAAGGCAGTGGCCTCAATAATAACTGGCGTATCTTCCGTATTGGGGCCTAAATAGAGGTTTCCCTCGCGATCAGCACTAACCGCCGCCACAAGACAAATGTGAGGAGTTAGGTCGATAAAATATCTGCCGAACAATTCGAGGTAGGTGTGAATAGCCCCAATTTCAATTTTTTTACTACTGACGAGACGAGCCAATTGATGGGATTGTGGCCCAGAAAAGGAGAAATCTACTTTTTTGGCTATCCCCTTTTCAAACAAAGCAATGTGGCTTGGCAGCGCCAAAACTGACTGTACCACATGTAAATCGTGCACACGCTCAGGACGACAACGACTTAAGGCCTCAGCCAGAAAGTCAGCTTGCTTTTGATTATTCCCCTCCAGACAAATTCGATCTCCTGCTTCGCAGAGAGTCTCTAACACCTCAGTGACGGCTGCGGCTGCCACCCATTTGCCTTGCAAGAAGGGTTG
Source organism: Ferrovum sp. JA12 (assembly GCF_001431705.1). Taxonomy (NCBI): domain Bacteria; kingdom Pseudomonadati; phylum Pseudomonadota; class Betaproteobacteria; order Ferrovales; family Ferrovaceae; genus Ferrovum; species Ferrovum sp. JA12. Next base: position 56,103 of record NZ_LJWX01000003.1, read on the forward strand.
CAGGCGAGATAAACGCTGTTCTCTTTTTTTGACTTGTGTTTCCCACATAGCGAGTTACTCTGACTCAAGTGCTCGCTAAACCCAATGCAGCATTGGGAATAGCGGATACGATGGCAGGAAAAAGCGACAGCAATATCAAGGATAACACCATCAAGATAATAAAGGGGACCACGCCCCATACCACCTCTTTTAATGGAATATCAGGCGCCACGCTTTTAATCACAAACAAGTTAAGCCCCACGGGAGGATGAATCAGTCCCATTTCCATCACCACTGTCATCATTACCCCAAACCAAATCAAATCAAAACCTGCGGCTTTTAGGGGTGGCAAAATAATGGGAGCTGTCATGAGAATAATGGAGACGGGGGGCAAGAAAAACCCTAACACAACAACAAACAAAAGAATGGCAATTAACAGCAACCATTTAGATAAATGCAGCCCCACCACCCACTCAGCCGCTGATTGACTAATTTGCAAATAACTCATCACGTAAGAATAGAGTAAGGACATGCCCACAATCATCATCAACATACTAGACTCTTTTAAGGTGGCTCCCAAAATGGGGGCAAAGTCCCGTGGCCGCCAAATACGATAAATAATAAACACCAACACTAATGCTAACAAACCACCGAGACCGGCGGTCTCTGAAGGCGTAGCGTAACCTCCATACAGAGCAATCATGACCCCGATTAATAAAATCACAAAGGGCAAAACGCGTGGCAGCATGGCTGTTTTTTGTTTTAAGGTGAGCACCTGATTATCAAGGTACGCAGATTTCACGCCACCCGACTGGTAGATGTGCAAGGCTTCGCGATACTCCTTTTTGTAATTCCAGGCGGCGTAACCAGAAAATAAAATAACCAATAGTAAACCGGGACCCAGAGCCCCTAAAAACAATCGGCCTAGGGATACCTCAGCGGCCACGGAATATAAGATCATGGTAATGGAAGGAGGTAACAATATGCCCAGGGTCCCGCCAGCGGCAATGACTCCCGCAGCAAAACGCGATGAATAGCCCCGGGCACGCATTTCAGGAATCCCTGCGCTGCCAATGGCAGAACAGGTGGCAGGGCTTGATCCCGCCATGGCGGCAAAGAGAGCGCAGGCGAGAATATTAGCAATACCGAGCCCCCCAGGAACCCGTCCTAACCAAGCATGGATAGCCGAATACAAATCCGCTCCCGCACGAGATTTACCAATAGCCGATCCTTTTAAAATAAATAAAGGGATAGATAACAAAGTAATACTCGACATTTCATCATACACATTCTGCGAGACGGTATCCAAGGAGGAATGCGGCATAAAAATTAACATAAAGGTTAAGGCCACAGAACCCAGAGCAAAGGCAATGGGGACACCGAGCAACATCACACATAAGGTAGCCACCCCATAGAGAATACCTATCCATTCAACACTCATTGACGAACTCCCCGTAGTTTGCTGCCCGGTGTTAACAGTTGCAGCAATAACTGCAGAGTTAATAACACCATACCAATACTCATTAATCCGTAGGGAATCCATAGGGGAGGAGCCCAAATGGATGAAGTCGTCATGCCTTGCTGGTAAGCGTCCAGTAATAGTTCAATGGTTTTCCAGGTAAAAAAAGCAATAAAAGTAAAGGAAATTAGATCACACACCTTTCCGCGTAAACGATTAATACGGGGCGAGAGCAAGCCAATCACGGCTTCTATGGCCACATGACCACGCTGCGCTTGGACCGCTCCTGAGGAAATAAAAATGGCGCCAACCAACAAAAAGATAGAGGTTTCATCTTGCCAGTCAGTGGGAATTTTAAGAAAGTATCTCAATACCACACTGGAAGTTAACACCAAACAGGCCGCCAACAAGGCTAGCATAGATAGCCAAGAGAAGAGCTGATGAATGACTGACAGAGCCTGAGAGAAGAGGCGCAGTACACCCCCCTCGGGGTGCTGCAGCACACCCAAGGGAACGTAGGGGTGGGTGGGGTTATCTTGACCGTGACTCACACTAGTTTTTCCGCGGCTTTAAGTAGCTTAGCGCAAGAGGGACTGCGATTGGCAAAGTCCTGCCAGGCGGTGCGCTTGGCGATTTCCTGCCAACGACCCACAATTGCTTGGTTCATGTCATGGGCATGGCCACCTGATTTCATGTACACCTCAGCCACTTTCTGATCATCTGCCTTGCAGGCTGTGAGAGCAAAGTTCTCCATCTGCGCCCCAACTGTCATGATCAAGTCTTGTTCAGGTTTACCAAGACGATTAAACACATCACGAGAAATCATTAAGGGTTCAAACATAAACCAATAGGTTTTATCGCGGCCAGTGGTGAGTTCTTTGGCCACTTCTTCCAAACGAAAAGACATTAAGCTGGTGCTAGAAGTCATTGCGGCATCCAAAGCACCCGTTTGCATGGAAGCATAAATTTCGTTGGAGGGAATACTCATCACGGAGGCACCGGCTTCCCTTAAAATCAGCTCCATACCACGGCTTCCACCACGAACCTTCAATCCTTTGGCGTCATTGGGATCTATGATGGCTTTATTACGGCTCGCCACACCACCTGCCTGCCACACCCAACTCACTAATAAAATCCCTTTACTCTCTAGCACGTCATAGAGCATCTTGCCCGCTTCAGAGGTTTTGAATTCAACGCCTTTTTTATAGGAGGTGATAATGCCTGGCATGAGTCCAATATTGGTTTCTGGAACTTCACCCCCGGCGTAGTCCAAGGGGATCAAAGCCATATCAAGCGCAGCTCTACGCATAGCAGCAAACTGTGCTTTGGTTTTCATTAAAGAAGAATTAGCATAAACCACTGCTTTGAGTGCGCCGTGACTTTGTTTGTCCAATTCAACAGCAAACTGACGACATAAACGATCTCTAAAATCCCCAGACGTTAAGGTGCCGCCAGGGAATTGATGAGAAATTCTTAATTCTGTCGCCGCCTTAGCCCAGGGGCTAAACCCTAACAGAGAAGCGGCAGGTAACAGTGAGAGACTTTGAATAAGTTGTCTTCGTTGTGTATTTATAGTCATGCTAATTCCTCCTAATATCAATCTTTATGAAAGATAACTGCTCGCTCATGAAACTGTCAACCTGACGGATCAATTTAAGCGAGAAAGAAATAAAGAATGAAGGGGGAAATCAGTAGATCGTAGACAACAAAAAACCCCTTGATAGGGGTTTTTTGATGAAGGGAGTCTGGCGGTGACCTACTTTCGCATGGGTAATCCACACTATCATCGGCGCAGTCTCGTTTCACGTCCCTGTTCGAGATGGGAAGGGGTGGGTCCAAGACGCTATAGCCGCCAAACAAAGCTGAGTCGGTGACTTTAACTACCAAGAAGAAGTAAATATTAGGTAAATTCACACAGATATCTGTGATTATAGGATCAAGCCTCACGGTCAATTAGTATCGGTTAGCTTAACACATTACTGCGCTTCCACATCCGACCTATCAACGTCCTGGTCTCGAACGAACCTTTAGGAGGGTTATACCCTCAGGGAAGTCTCATCTTGAGGCAAGTTTCCCGCTTAGATGCTTTCAGCGGTTATCTCTTCCGAACTTAGCTACCCGGCAATACGACTGGCGTCATAACCGGTACACCAGAGGTTCGTCCACTCCGGTCCTCTCGTAC